>CADCVU010000203.1 GCA_902806245.1 uncultured Solirubrobacterales bacterium | reverse complement strand
TAGAGGCGCGGGTTCGCTCTGTCGCGCTCCGCGCCCGTGCAGCCGAGTCCGTCGAGGTCCTTGGTGCCGCTGCTCGGATCGAGCATGTTGGTCACGCGCCTGCCGCCCCGGAAGGTCCCGCCCTCGAGCAGGCTCACGACCCACTCGGTCTCGTTGCGCTGCTGGGAGTCGGCGAGGTCCCCCGTGAGCACCGCGTTCAGGAGCGAGGCTCGCGATCCGCCGGCCTGGGGGATCGGGCTCCTGAGGAAGCGGTTGAGCTGGCGGATCGTCCGGTCGGCCTCGTGGGGGAGCATCGCCTCCTGCGGTCGCCAGGCCGAGGACGCGAAGCCCGACGGCTCGTCGTCGATCGCCTCGACGCGCGCTGGCGATTCCTCGTCGGTGAGCTGGAAGTCGCTGAGCTGGGCGAAGTAGGCGAGCGACCGGCGCTTCGAGGCGCGGCTGCCTGCGGCCCGGGCGAAGTCTTGGCGCACGACGTGGCGCTCTCCCGGACCGGTCTTCAGGAACGTGAAGCTCTCGGTCGGACAGAGCGTCGTGTTGGGACAGATGGTGACGCTCTGCGTGGTGCGCCCGCCGGGCGAGCCCCCGGGCGCGGCCTCGGTCCCGGCCGCGCCGCCCACGAGGACACCGCCCGCCAGAGCCGCCGTTCCAGCCAGGACCGCCACTCGACGGCGCCGTAGGACTTCCCGCCTGATCTTCCCCCTGAAGTTCACAGCCGGGTAACACGATAGGCGCTGGACGCGATGCGTGCAGCGGTTCGACTCGGCCCTCGACGGGGCGCCTCGGATCCGGTCCGGGCGGTTGCTCTACTGCAGCAGACGCGCCGCGACGCCGCGCACGGTGTCCTCGCCGTAGGGCTGCGACGGATTGCCGTCGGTCATGACGGCGACCGAGAGCTCGCGCCCGCCGCGCTCGACCTTGGCGATCTGGTGGACCCGCCAGGCCCCGGTGTCGTCGGGGAGCCACCCGCCCTTGAAGAGGACGGTGGAACCCCTGGGGACCGCCTTTGGGATGCCCCAGCGATGCTCGGGGATGATGGTACGAAGCTGGCGGAGCGCGAAGGCCCGGTTGCGCGCAGGCACGAGTTCGTCGATGCGAGCGACGAAGCGGGCCTGATCCTCGGCGTTGGTCTCGCTCAGTCCCCAGGGCTGGGCCTGCGGCCTGGTGGAGCGCATGCCCGCTCGACGGGCCACCTCGCGCAGTCCATTGGAGCCCACGACGCTCGCGAGCTGCGTGGCCGAGCGGTTGTCGGAGCGGCGGATCATCTCCGAGAGCTGCGAGCGCTCGGTGTCGGTGAGTCGACTGCCTCGGCGCTCGACGAGGTCGAGGTAGGCGACGAGGATCATCGCCTTGACCACGCTGGCCGAGACGAAGGAGCGACGCGTGTCGATGCCGCGCACCCGTCCCGCGGTGTCGACGACCGCAAAGGAGGCGTTGCCCTCCCGGGCGCGGGCGTAGGCGGCGGCACGCTGGAGCTGGGCGGGAGCCGGCGCGGTCGGCGGTGGCGGCGGTCGCCGTGCCTCCTGCTCGTCCGGCGCGGAAGCCTGTGGCGAGGACCCCGAGCCGCCCGTCGCGACGATCACCGCCAGCACGATCGCGGCGAGGAGCACGAGACCGGCGGCGATCCGTCGGCGGCGAATGCGGGCACGACGTACTGCGCGCTCGTGGGCACGACGTGTGCGGGGATCCACCGAGCCGCGCCGGGCGTGGCCCGCGCGGGGAGGGGCTCCTGTCGAGGTTCGCGCTCGGCGCGTCGATGTCGGTGAGGGCGGGCCCATCGCGACGGACCAGTCTCGCACGGGCCCTGGAGCGATTGTGACCTCCGTGTGACCTCGTTGCGCCCGCGCGCGGCCGACCCGCCGGAGTCCCGCAGTACGCTCGAAGGTCGCATGAACGCCGACGCGCTCGCAGCCTTCACACCGCAGGTCCGTGACTGGTTCGGGCGCGCCTTTTCCGATCCCACGCAGGCCCAGACGCAGGCGTGGCCGGCCATCGCCGGCGGCGAGAACGTACTGCTCTCGGCCCCGACCGGCTCGGGCAAGACCCTCGCCGCCTTTCTGTGGGGGCTTGACCGGCTCGTGGCCGAGCCCGCGCCCGGACGTACCCGGCTGGTCTACGTCTCGCCGCTCAAGGCGCTCTCCTACGACATCGAGCGCAACCTGCGCGCTCCGCTGCGCGGCATCGGCGGCGAGGTCACGGTGGGCATCCGCACCGGCGACACCACGCAGCGCGAGCGCCAGCAGATGCTGCGCACCCCGCCCGAGGTGCTCATCACCACGCCGGAGTCGCTGTACCTGTTGCTCACCTCGCGGGCGCGCGAGGTGCTGACCGGGGTCGAGTGGGCGATCATCGACGAGGTCCACGCGGTGGCCCAGACCAAGCGCGGCGCGCACATGGCGCTCACCCTCGAGCGGCTCGATGCCCTCGTCGCCGCTGAGGGCGCGGCGCGACCGGTGCAGCGCATCGGGCTGTCGGCCACGCAGCGCCCGCTCGAGGAGGTCGGGCGCTTCCTCGTGGGGCCCTCCCGCGAGTGCACGATCGTCGACACCGGGCTGCGCAAGCCGCTCGACCTCGAGATTCGCGTGCCGGTCGAGGACATGCGCGAGCCCGGCGGCCACGACGTCGTCGATCCGGCGCTCGGGGGCCAGGGCACGGCGGCCGG
>CADCVU010000202.1 GCA_902806245.1 uncultured Solirubrobacterales bacterium | reverse complement strand
GCGCGGCGGTACTACGGCGTGCTCGAGAAGCAGTTCCGCAACTACTACACCAAGGCCACCCGCCAGCCCGGCGTGACCGGTGAGAACCTGCTGAGGATGCTGGAGAGCCGGTTCGACAACGTGCTCGTGCGCCTCGGCTTCGCCGGCTCGCGCCGCCAGGCCCGCCAGCTCATCCTGCACGGGCACTGGACGATCAACGGCCGGCGCGTGAACATCCCCTCTTACCAGGTGCGCTCCGACGACCTGATCGCCATCAAGGCGGGCTCGGGCGCGACGGACGCCGTCCGCGAGGCGACCGATCTGGTCTCCGTCGTCCCGGCCTGGCTCCAAGCCGACCACGACGGACTCACGGCGAAGGTGCTGCGCCACCCGGAGCGGAGCGAGATCTCCGTGCCGGTGCAGGAGCAGCTCATCGTCGAGCTGTACTCCAAGTAGCGAAGCAGTAGCTCCCGGGCCCCCGGTCTGCCGGTCCGGCAGGCGGCCCTCCGGCCCGACCCGAAAACGAAGGAAACTCAGATGCTCGACTTCCAGACTCCTCAGATCTCCGCCCAGAAGGTGACCGACACGCGCACGCGCGCCACCGTCGAGCCGCTCGACCGCGGGTTCGGCTACACGTTCGGCAACTCGCTGCGGCGCGTCCTGCTCTCCTCGCTGGCCGGGGCCGCCGTCAAGAGCGTTCGCATCGAGGGGGTCGCGCACGAGTTCTCGACCATCGAGGGCGTGACCGAGGACGTGACCGACATCGTCCTCAACCTCAAGGAGATCGTCTGCCGGATGCACTCCGACGCTGACGAGGTCGAGGCTCCACTGGTCGCCGACGGGCCCGGTGAGATCACCGCGCGCGACATCGACCTGCCCTCGGGTGTCGAGATCCTCAATCCCGAGTCCCACATCGCCACGCTCGAGCAGGGCACCCGGCTCGAGATGTACCTGACCGTCGGGCGCGGGCGCGGCTACTCCCCGGCCGAGGACAACAAGACCGAGGATCAGCCGATCGGCGTCATCCCCATCGACTCGATCTTCTCGCCGGTCAAGCGCGTGGCCTACCAGGTCGAGGCCGCTCGCGTGGGCCAGCGCACTGACTTCGACAAGCTGACCCTCGATGTCGAGACCGACGGATCCAAGGAGCCCGAGGAGGCCCTGGCCGAGGCCGCGGAGATCCTCATCAGCCGGCTGTCGATCTTCACCGAGGCCGATCGCGTCGAGGCCCTGCGAGGCGGCGGCGCGGGTGACCCGGGCGGTGAGCTCGCCGCGGTCGACGGCGCGCCGCCGCGCGCTGACGGCATGGACGAGATCCTCATCGAGGAGCTCGAGCTCGGGGTGCGTTCCTACAACTGCCTCAAGCGGGCCGGGATCCAGACCGTCGGAGAGCTGCTGCAGCGCTCGGAGAACGAGCTCGCGGCGATCCCCAACTTCGGTTCGAAGTCGATCGAGGAGGTGAGGGAGACCCTGCGCGCTCGCGGGCTCTCCCTGCGCGAGGCCTAGGCCTCGCGCACGCAATCCTCACCGCCGGCTGTCATCCTCGAGACCTCATGCGCCACCAGAAGACCCGTCACAAGCTGAGCCGCGACAGCGCCCACCGCAAGGCGCTGCTCATGAACCTCTCGCGCGAGATCATCGACCACGAGCGCATCCGCACCACCCACGCCAAGGCCAAGGCCGTGCGCCCCGAGGTCGAGAAGCTGATCACCCTGGCCCGGCGCGGCGACCTCCACGCCCGTCGCCAGGCCATGGCGCGGCTCGGCCAGGACAAGTTCGTGGTCTACAAGCTGTTCGAGGAGATCGCGCCGCGCTACACCGAGCGCCCGGGCGGCTACACGCGGATCCTCAAGCTCGGCCCGCGCCCCTCGGACGCGACCGAGATGGCCCTGATCGAGCTGGTCTAGGCGGCCGAGCGGCGGCCGTGACCGACCTCGAGGCCGTCAAGGAGGGCACGCGCGGGATGTGGTCGCGCGGTGACTACGGGAGGCTGGCCGCGCGGATCGAGAGCGCGGCCCGTGAGGTCGTCGACGGTTGTGCGATCTCGGCCGGCCAGGTCGTGCTCGACGTGGCCGCCGGCAACGGCAATGCGGCGGTGTTGGCGGCGCGCGAGGGCGCGGCCGTGACCGCCTCGGACCTCACGCCGGCCATGGTCGAGCTGGGGCGCGCGCGCACCGAGGGCGAGGGACTCGACGTCGAGTGGACCGTGGCCGACGCCGAGGAGCTGCCGTTCGAGGACGAGCGCTTCGACTGCGCGACCTCGGTCTTCGGGGCGATGTTCGCCCCCCGGCCCGACGTCGTCGCCCGCGAGCTCTTCCGCGTGGTGCGCCCGGGCAACACGGTGGGGATGGCCAACTGGACGCCGGAGGGCTTCAACGGGCGCTTCTTCGCGCTGGGCAACCGCTACGCGCCACCGCCGCCCGAGGACGTGCCCCGACCCACCGACTGGGGCTGCGAGGAGATCGTGCGCGAGCGCTTCGCGGACCTGGCGGGATCCATCCTCGTCGAGCCGCGATTCGTGCGCTGGAGCTTCGCCGATGCCGGCGAGGCGTCCCGTTTCTTCGAGGAGACGGCCGGGCCCTCCGCGACGCTCGCGGAGATGCTCGACGACGAGTCGCGCGGTCGCCTGCGCGAGGAGTTCGCCGAGCTCGTCGATCAGTTCAACTCGGCGACGGACGGATCGGTGGAGGTCGACGCCGAGTACCTGCTCGTCGTCGCCCGGCGGCGCGGGTAACGGGCCTAGGACGGCCCCTCGCCCTTCGGCCCCTGCCAGTCCGGCACGACGTTCCCCTCGGCCGGGATCGGGCGTTGTCTCAGCATGCGCGCGAAGTGGACGAGATTGTGAGCCATCCAGCCCGCGGTCTTGCGGGTGTAGGCGTTCTCGTTCCAGCCGTCGGCGTC
>CADCVU010000201.1 GCA_902806245.1 uncultured Solirubrobacterales bacterium | reverse complement strand
TCGACCGAGGTTCCGCCGGTGAGCACCAGAGCCGAGTCGAGACCGGCGGCCGCCGCAGCGGCGACGTCGGAGTCGAGGCGATCGCCGACTACCAGCGTCTCGCCCTCACCGAGGCGGTCGAGCGCGGTCTCGAACAGCCCGACCTCGGGCTTTCCGACGATCGTCGCGGTCGCGCCGGAGCAGTACTCGACGGCTGCGACGATCGCGCCGGTGCCCGGGGCGAGACCCTCGGCGGTGGGGTAGACCGGGTCGCGGCTCGTAGCCACCAGGTCGGCGCCGCGGCGCAGCGCGAGCATGGCCAGGCGAAGGTCGTCGCCGTCGATGCCGTGCGTGCCGGCGACGGCGACCACGTCGGCCCGCGAAGCCAGGTCCGTCCCGTTGAGCACGTGCAGGCCGGCCTCGGCGACGTGGCGGCGGAAGGAATCCGCGCCGATCACAAACGCCGTCCGCCCCGAGTGGCGCTCGTGCAGGAGGTAGCGGGTCGCCCCGCCGACGGTGACCACGTCGCCGAGCGAGGCCCGCACGCCGATCGACCACAGCTTGGTCACGAAGTCCTCGTCGGCGCTGCGCGGGTCGTTGGTGGCGAAGGCGACGCGCCTGCCGTCTGCGCGCAGGGCGTCGATGGCCCCGGCCACGCCCGGCGTGCCCTCCTCGCCGACCCACACGCAGCCGTCGAGGTCGAGGATGAACTGGTCGTAGGCGGCGATGCGCTCGGAGAGGACCACGGCCGCGGCATCCTAGGGGCCTTGTGCGGTCGGACGCGCGAGCGCGCTCGCCGCCGGGGAATATCCTCTGCGGCGATGATCTTCGACGCCGACGACACGACCTTCCGCGAGGCCGTCCTCGAGCGCTCCGCCGCCGTGCCCGTGGTCGTCGACTTCTGGGCCGCGTGGTGCGGCCCGTGCCGCCAGCTCACACCGGCCCTCGAGAGCGCCGCCGCCGCCCGCGAGGGCCGCGTCGACCTGGCCAAGGTCGACGTCGACGCCAACCCGCTGCTGTCGCAGACCTATCGCGTGCAGGGCATCCCGGCCGTCAAGGCCTTCCGCGACGGCAAGATCGCGAGCGAGTTCACCGGGGCCGTTCCGCCCGCCCAGGTCGAGCGCTTCTTCGACGCCCTGGTGCCCTCCGAGGCCGACGAGCTCGCCGGCTCGGACGACGAATCCTCGCTGCGCCGCGCCCTCGAGCTCGATCCGCGTCAGTCCGTCGCAGCCGGCAAGCTCGCCCGGCTGCTGCTCGCCCGGGGGGAGACCGACGAGGCGCTAGCCGCGGTCGAGGCCTTCCCGCACGACTTCGTGGCCGCCGGTCTCGCCGCCCGCGCCCGCCTGTCCCAGAACGGACACGGGCTCGAGGACGCGTTCGCGGCCTGGGATCGCGGCGACCACGCCACCGCGCTCGAGGACCTTCAAACCGCCTTTGCCGCCGCCCGGGAGGGCACCGAGCGCGACGCCATTCGCCAGACCATGGTCGCCATCTTCACCGAACTCGGCCCGGACGACCCGCTCGCCCGCGAGCATCGCCGGCGGCTGTCCGCCGCGATCTCCTGACCCTTCAGGCGCTAGCGGCGGGCCCAGCGCGCGCGTCGGCCTTGGCCTTGGCCTGGCGCCGGCGTCCGAGCAGCGTGAGCACGCCGAGGACGGCGATGACGATCAACAGTCCGAGAAGGAGGCCGCCGAGGAGGCCGACGCCGCCGAACGGCAGCGCCACCAGCTCCGCCAGTCCGTAGCCCACGGCGATCAGCACGACGACGATGACCAGCAGGATGGCCACGCCGCGTGCCCGCGCCAGCGGACTCGCCCCGGGCGCGGGCGAGACGAGGCCCATGACGCGCAGGATGAACAGCTGACGGCCCGAGGGAGGAGCCTGACCGAGCTTCTCCATCGCCTCCTTGAGCTCGTCCGGGCGGCGCTCGGCCTGGGCCAGGGACGCCTTCATCATCTGGCGCAGGTAGGGCCGCTCCTGCGGGGTGCAGGCCGCGAGGGCCTCGTTGAAGTAACGCCGGGCCGTCTGCGGGTCGTAGCGCTCCGCCGCGCGCGCTCCGAGCAGCGTCCGGGCCGCCGCGCGGTGCTTCGACTCGCTCATGAGCTGCTCGTCGTTGCGGTCCTCGAGGTGGGGAAGGGCCTGGAGCGTCCCCGCCCGCATCTGGACCTTGGTCTGGCGCTGCTTGGCCACGCCGTGGAGTTTCGCAGAGTCTCAGCGGCGAGCGGGCGGCGCAGGGGCCGCTCAGTAGGCCGTACAGCGCGCCCGGTGGCGCGGGCGCGACTTGTAGCGTTCGCCGCGGCCCCGGTTCCAGAGCAGGTGGTCGAGCTCCTGCGCGCTCAGCTCGGGTCGGGCTCGGGTCATTCGCTCGACCGCCTCCACCGCGCACGCTCGGATCTCGACCTCCTCCGGTGAGCCGGGGAGCAGCCGATCGCCGGCGTCGATGCGTGCGAGCAGGTGCGCGTCGTAGGTCAGCACGCCGTCGACCCGCAGGACGTGCGGGACGAGGTTGTCGGCGAACACGGTCAGGCGGTCGAGGTCGTCGAAGCGCGCCACGCCGGCGTGGTGGAGGTCGGCGCAGGTCAGTTGAGCGCGTTTGAGCAAGGGAACCCGCCGCCCGCGGTAGGTCGAGACGTCGGCGAAGCAGCTCCAGGCCGCCAGGCGCTCGACGAGCGCGAGCGCCGAGCCGTCCGCGGCGTCCGCGACGGCGGCGAAGCTCCCGGCGTGGTCCTCGCCCACGTGGGCGCCGAGATCGTGCAGCGAGGACGCGTAGAGGCGCATGAGCTCGTGGTCGGGGTCCTGGCCGAGGGTCGCGGCGATGTCAGCTGCGGAGATCGCCGCGAGGTCCCCGGCGCTCCAGGGCCCGTGGGCGTCGAAGCGCTCGCGCAGCCCGAGGGCCATGGTCGTGAAGCCGGAGGCGCCCGGGCGCCTGCGGATCTCGGGCCACCAGCCGGAGCCGAAGTTGATCGCGTCCAGGGTGAGGGCAAAGGCGGCGCGAGCCTCGCGGGAACCGGTGTCCATGGCGAGGCGGGGATCGGGACCGAGGTCGGCCGCGGCCACCGGCAGGGCACGCGCGTGGTCCTCGACGCGGTCGTCCTCGATTCGCACGCGACCCGCCCGTTCGGCCACCCACGCGCACGCGGTCCGGACCTCTTCGACCAGGCTCATGACCGATCGTTGTAGCGCGTCGTAGGATGCTCGCGAGGCCACGATGATCGCCCACAACTCGACCAGACCGCACGGCCAGGCCCTGCGTGTGGCCGGCGCCCAGCTCGAGAACGTGGTCGGCGACATCGAGGGCAACTGCCGGCGCATCCGCGAGGCCATGGAGTGGGCCGAGGGGGAGGGGGCCGACGTGCTCGTGCTCCCTGAGCTCGCCCTGACCGGCTATCCGCTCGAGGACCTCGCCCTGCGACCGGAGTTCGTCGAGGCGGCGCATCAGGCGCTCGGCGCGCTGGCGCGCCACTCGGGCCGGACCACGACCGTGGTCGGCACCGTCCATGCGGTGCGGCCGCGCCGCGCGCGCGACTCACGACCGCGCGGAGTGGCCATCGCCGCGGCGCTCGTGTGCGACGGAGAGATCCGCGGCACCTACCAGAAGGTGCTATTGCCGAACTACGAGGTCTTCGACGAGGCGCGCAACTTCGCCGCCGGACGCCGGCCCGGAGCGCTGTGGCGCATCGGGGGAGCCGTCGCCGGGGTCTGCATCTGCGAGGACCTGTGGTCGGGCGACGGCCCGCCCGAGGCACAGGCGGCCGCCGGGGCCCAGGTTCTGCTCGTCCCCAACGCCTCGCCCTTCCACCGCGGCAAGCCCGAGGGCCGGCGGGCGCTCGCCGCCTCGGTGGCGCGGCGCAACGGCCTGCCGGTGGTGTACGTGAACTGCATCGGCGGCCAGGACGAGTTCGTCTTCGACGGCGGCTCGATCGTCATCGACGCCGACGGCGAGACGGTCTTCCGCGCCTCGCAGTTCGAGCCGGAGCGCTTCTGCCTCGACGTGGGGCTCGCCCGGGCGCGCCCGCTGCGCAGCCGGCCGGGGGTGATCCATGCGCGCGTCGCGGCCGCGCGAGCGCCCGAGCCCCCGCCGCCCTCACCGCCGCAGGCCGACGAGCTGACCCAGATCTGGCGCGCCCTCGTGGTCGGCACCCGCGACTTCGCCCGCCGCAACGGCGCCCACGCCGTGGTGCTCGGGCTCTCGGGCGGGATCGACTCCGCGGTCACCGCCGCCGTCGCCGCCGACGCCCTTGGACCGCAGAACGTGCTGGGCGTCTCCATGCCGGCGCCGGGATCTCCCGAGGTCGAGGCCCGCAACGCGCGGGGCGTGGCCGCCGGCCTGGGAATCGAGTTCGAGCTGGTCGAGATCGCCGCGGTCATGAACGCGCTGGCGGGATCGCTCGACTCGGTGCTCCAGCAACCGCCGACCGAGCGCACGCACGACGAGCTGCGCGCCCGCGCGCGCGGCGCGCTGCTACTGGCCATGGCCGACGAGCGCGGGCGGCTGCTGCTGGCCACCGGCAACAAGAGCGAGCTCTCGGTCGGCTCTGCCGTCCTCTACGGGGACATGGCCGGCGGCTTCGCGCCGATCCGCGACTGCCCGAAGACGCTGCTCTATCCGCTGGCCCGCCACCGCAACCTCGTCGGCCCGGCCATCCCCGACGCCGTGCTCGAGCGCCCTCCGAGCGCCCTGCGCCAGGAGTGGCTCGGGCTGCCTCCCTACGAGGTCCTGGACCCCATCGTGGAGCGCTACGTCGAGCGGGGGGAGGGCCCGGAGACCATCGTCGCGGCCGGCTTCGACCGCGCGACGGTCCGCGGGGTGCTCCAGCTCGTCGACGACGCCGAGTTCGAGCGACGCCAAGCGCCGCCCGGGGTCAAGATCACCGCCCGCGCCTACGGCAAGGACCGGCGCATGCCGATCGCCAACGCCTGGCGCCCGTTCGTCGCCGAGGAGACCGAGCTCGCGGGGGTCGAGGACCCGGAGGAGGACGAGCGCATCGTGCCGGTCCTCGCACCGGCACGGGGATGAGCGCGGGGGGCGGAGGCACCTCTCGGCTCAGCCGGTTCCGAAGGGCCCGGGGGCGTCGGAGTGCTGGTCGGTGTCGAAGGTCGTGTTGTCGGTCTCGTCCTGAGGGTTGGCCTCCTCCTCGCCGCCGGCGTCGTGACGAGCAGCGTGCTGGGCGGGGCTCTCCTCGTCGCGGTGGTCGTCCTCGTAGCCGGGGTCGGCGGTCTGCTCGCGCTCGGACATGGGGTTCTCCTTGGCTCGTGTCCCTGGTGGTACGTACCGCCACCACCGAGGAGCCCACTGCCCGCCGAGGCTACGGGTAGATCTCGCCCTCTTCGCCGATCACGAAGATCGCGGTGACCGGGCAGTTGCGAGCGGCCTCGACGACGTCGTCGACCGCGGCAGCGTCGGTGTCGAGGACCACGGCCTTGCCCTCGTCGTCGAGCGCGAAGACCTCCGGCGCCGAGTCGACGCAGTCGCCCGAGCCGATGCACAGGTCGCGGTCGACCTCGATCCGGATGCGGTTGACGGCGGAGAGCTCGGTCACGCCTTGAGGGTAACCGGCCGCCGAAGCACCGAGACCGGGGGACGCCCTCTCGACGCACATCGCCTCCGCCTGCTACGCCCGATCTGTTGCGTACGCAACACACCGACGCTCAAGGTCGTGCCTCTGCGCTGAGGAGGCCACGCCGACTGTTGCGATCCTCCGGG
>CADCVU010000200.1 GCA_902806245.1 uncultured Solirubrobacterales bacterium | reverse complement strand
CGGCCGCGGGCGCCGCAGCCGGTGAAGGTGCGCCTGCGAGCGGCGCGGCGAGCCCGCCGGCCGGCTGAGCCGGCTCTTTCCCGTTCCAACACCTGGAGGTCGCATGGAGCGTACGCTCATCCTCGTCAAGCCCGATGCCTTCGCCCGCCGCCTGACCGGCGAGATCCTCGGCCGCTTCGAGCGCAAGGGCCTCGGGATCGTCGCCCTGCGGTACATGACCGTCGAGCGCGATCTCGCCGAGCGCCACTACGAGGAGCACCGCGACAAGCCCTTCTTCTCGGATCTCGTCGAGTTCATCACCGGCGGTCCGCTCGTGGCTCTGGTCCTCGAGGGCGCGAATGCGATCGCCGCGGCCCGCCAGGTCATCGGCGCCACCAACCCGCTCGAGGCCCACGCCGGCTCGATCCGCGGCGAGTACGGCCTCGAGGTCCAGACCAACCTCGTCCACGGCTCCGACTCCCCCGAGTCCGCCGAGCGCGAGATCGGCCTGTTCTTCCCGGAACTGGGATAGTTCGAACCGAGACGCGCTAGGCGCGAGGACTTCGTCAACGAGGCGTATGGAGCGGAGGGCGAAGCCCGAAGCGGAAAGCGAAGCGACAGCCGGATATGACGAGGTCGGAGCGCCCGCGAAGCGATAGCCGGCGGTGACGACGGTCCGAGCCCTCACACTCGCCTCGCGCTCCCCTCAGCGTCGCGCCATCCTCACCCAGCTCGGGGTCGACTTCAGGGTCGAGGTTCCCGCCGTCGAGGAGACCGAGGAGGGAGTGCCCCGAGACCTCGTGCTTGAGAACGCGCGGCGCAAGGCTGAGGCGGGCGCGGGCGCGCTGGTGCTCGGGGTCGACACCACGGTGGCGCTCGAGGGTCGGTCCTACGGCAAGCCGGACAGCCGTGAGGAGGCCCGAGCCACCCTCGGTGCGCTCGGCGGTCGCGAGCATGAGGTCTGGAGCGCCATCGCCCTGCGCGACGGCGGTCGCCTGGCCACGGCGACGTCGCGAACGCGGGTCCGCTTTCGCACCCTGCGCGCCGACGAGCTCGACTGGTACGTGTCCACCGAGGAGTGGCGCGGCCGCGCCGGCGGCTACGCCATACAGGCGCGGGGCGCCGCCCTCGTCGAGTCCATCGACGGGGACTTCTGGAACGTCGTCGGACTGCCGGTGGCGGCTCTGATGGGGCTGGCGCCGCAGCTCGTCGTGTCGGCCTGAGGTCGCCGCCGCGCGCCGGCGCCGGCCCGCGGCCCTCGCCTCAGGCCGACCAGCGTGGCGCCACGCCGCGGTCGGCCAGCAGGTCGCGCAGCTCGAGCAGCGCGGTGTAGGTGGGCAAGGCGTACAGCGCTCGCCCGTCGCCGGCGGCCACGGCGGCGTCGAGGGAGCGTCCGAGATCGCGGTCGACGACGATCGGCGCGGTGACCCCTGCGTACTTCATGCGCAGGGCCATCTCCTCCGCGCGCGTGCCCGAGCAGGTGACCCGGCCGATCCGCGCGGCGACGCCCTCGAAGTCGGCATCCCACATCCAGGAGACGTCGCGGCCGTCGGCGACGCCGTCGTTGAGAGCGATCCACAGCTCGAGCTCGCCGTCCTCGAGCGCGAGGGTTCGCAGCACCTCGTTGGCGCCGGCTGGGTTCTTCACGAGCATGATCGACACCGCGCGCCCGGCGATCTGGAGCGTCTCGACCCGCCCGAACGCCGCTCGGGCGCCCTCGAGGCCGGCCTTGATCCGCTCGAGCGGAACCTCCAGGGCGACCGCGGTCGCGGTGGCGCCCAGCGCGTTGTAGACGTTGTAGAGCCCAGGCAGCGGCAGCTCGAGCTCGACCGCGCCCGCCGGCGTGCGCACGTGCACCTGCGAGCCCGACATCCCGCGCAGGACCACGCGCTCGGCCACGACCTCGGGCTCGGGACGGCGCTGGCCGCAGTTGGGGCACGCGTAGCGCCCGAGGTGCGCCAGGTAGGCGGCCTCGTAGGCGTAGGCGTGTCCGCAGCGGCCGCAGCGCTTCGAGTCGGCGGCGTGCTGGAGCTCGGGAAGCGCCAGTGAGTCGTCGGCGACCCCGAAGTAGAGGACCTGCGCCGGCGGGCGGCCGCGGCCGAGATCGGCCACGAGCGGATCGTCGGCGTTGAGCACGAGCCGCGCGTCCCCGGACTGCTCGTCGACCATCTCGCTCCAGCGCTCGGCCAGCACGGCGAGCTCGCCGTAGCGGTCGAGCTGGTCGCGGAAGAGGTTCGAGAGTAGGAAGGTGTGCGGGCGCAGGTCGCGGGCCACGGCGGGCAGCCACGCCTCGTCGACCTCGAACAGGCCGAGCTCGTCGCCGCCGGGGCGCGCGTCGAGCATGGCCGTGGCCACGCCGCCGTCCATGTTCGAGCCCGTGCGGTTGTGGACCAGCCCCACGCCGGCGCCCTCGAGCACGCTGGCGAGCATGGCCGCGGTGGTGGTCTTGCCGTTGGTGGCCGAGATGACCACCGAGCCCCGTCCCAGTCGCGGCGCCAGCGTGGCGATCGCCCGCGGCTCGAGGCGCAGGAGCACGCGACCGGGCACCACCGTGCCGCCGCGCCGAAGCGCTCGCGAGGCGACGCGCGCCGCGCGGGCCGCGGCGAGCTTGACGGCGAGCATCATGCCCGGTCCCCGGGGGCCTAGACCGAGGCGGCGGCGAGGCCGGCCTGCGCGGCCTCGAGGGCGACCCAGTAGGCGTCCTCGGGATCGTCGGTCGCCTCGGCGCTCGAGGGCGGGCACCGGAGCTCGAGGCCGCGTGGGGTCGGGCGACCACCGGCCTCGACCTCGCGGATCTCCCACCCGTAGGCCGGCAGCCGCTCGCCGTCGGGCGCGGAGCGGCGGATGGTCACGTCGAGCCGGCGCCGTTCGAGCCGAGCGCGGACCGTGGCGGCCGCGGGCGCTCCCGGCTGCGCCAGCGCCCGCACCGGCTCGAGCGTGCGCTCGCTCGCCAGCACGGCGATCCGGTCGGCGCAGTCCACCGCCTCCGCCCTCTCAGTGCGACGAGGCCGCGGGCTCGGCGAGGTCGCGGCGCACCTCCGCGCCGGCCGCCCCCTCGGGCGAGGCGACCGCCTTGTCCGCCTGCTCGCGGGTGATCGGCTCGCTGTGCAGCCGGCGGTCGTCGGAGGTCAGGCAACGCCCGGTGGCGAGCTCGAACTGCCAGCCGTGGAGGGTGCAGGTGAGGATGCCGTCCTCCACCACGCCGAAGCGGGTCAGGTCGGCCTTGAGATGGGGGCAGCGGCGCTGGACCAGGAAGTCGCCGCACTCCCACATCTGCTGGTCGTGGAACTGCTCGGCGTAGTAGCCCTCGGCGTACTGGATGCGCTCCTCGGTGAGGGTCTTGAAGAAGTTGTAGACGTACTCGTTGAACGGGCCGCGGCGCTCGGCCTCGAAGCGACACGACAGGAAGAGCTGGTTGATCCAGTCCTCGTAGCGGTTGACGATGCAGCTCTCGATCAGGGCCGGGTCGACGCCGATGCGGTACTCCCATTCCTCGCCGCGCCATGCATACACCCGCCGCTGCTGGAAGTCGACCACCGTGGCCTGCTCGCCGCAGTCGAGCAGGAGCCGCCCGTTGACCCCGATGCAGGTCATGTCCCCCTGCTCGAGCAAGGGCTCGAACCAGTCGCGCAGCGAGGCGACGATGTCGACCTGCCCGCGCGGCCACGCGCCCCTGGCCGCGGCGATCCCGTCCCGCTCGCGCGCCCGGTAGTCCTCGAGATAGGCACGCTTGTCGGTGAAGATCGCGCGGACCTCCTCCTCGGAGACGGGATGGGCGACCGTGCACCCGCCGCCGGCGAAGTCCGCCGTGCTGCCCGGGATCAGCCCGCGGCCGCCCTCGCGACCGTGCTCGGCCAGGAACTCGAGGAACACGGTCTGATCGGGGAAGATGTTGGTCGGGTCCCGGTCGAAGTCGTTGAAGTGGAAGAGGTCGTCGTCGAGGAAGCACGGCGGCCCCGCGGAGGGAATGACGAAGTCGGCGTCGACCTGCTCGACGTAGCGCAGGGCGCGCTGGAGCTGGTTCTCGCGCTTCTTGCGCGCGAGCGCCGCCTTCTTGGCCTCGGGGAAGCGGTAGACCATCGGGTACCAGATCGCGCCCGAGAACTGGAGGAAGTGCGCGTCGTAGGGACCGAGCGCGCTCAGGGCGTCGAGATCGAGCGGCCGCGAGTCGTTCTGGTTGAAGATGCGGGTCTCGCCGTCGTCGAGGATCATCCCCGAGTCGCCGAGCGGCCCGTCGGTGGGCGCGACGGCGGCGGCGATGGTGACGGTGAGCCCGTCGAGCTCCAGCGGCTCGAGGTTCTGCGTATGGACGAACCGGGTGAACCCGAGCTCGCGCAGGGCCCGCTCCATCAGCGGCAGCGGGTAGTCGGGCAGCAGGACCGTCGTCTCCTTGGAGACGTGCTCGCGCAGGAAGCGCGGGTCGAAGTGGTCGTGGTGCAGGTGCGAGAGGTAGAGGTAGGTCGGGCTGGCGATCTGCTCGAGGTCGATCTCCCGATTGCTGGGAAACGGAAACCACGCCTCGAAGTAGGCCGCGTTGAACCACGGGTCGCACAGAACCGACCCGTGGCGGGTCTCGACGAACAGCCCGGCGTGGCCTACGGAGGTGACGCGCACCGGCGCGAGTGTAGCCCGCAAGGCAGGCGTCGCTCCCTGAATCGCCGCCTCGGCGTCCGCTAGACTGCCGCCCCGCGGAGGGCGCTTTCGCCGTCCGTACGGGAGCTCGCCAGCGGCGCGGGGGCCGGCTTCCGGCGTGCGTGCGGCTGCACCACAGAAAGGCTGCACGCGCGAGACGACGGCGGCTAGTCTCGACACCGACCTATGGGCTTCTTCTCCTACCTCACCGGCTTCGGCGGACGCGACATGGCGGTCGACCTCGGCACGGCCAACACGCTCGTCTACGTCCGTGGCCGCGGGATCGTCCTCTCCGAGCCCTCGGTGGTGGCGATCGACTCCCGTAACGGCGACGTCCACGCGGTCGGGATCGAGGCCAAGCGGATGCTCGGCCGTACGCCGGGCACGATCTCCGCCATCCGCCCGCTCAAGGACGGGGTGATCGCCGACTTCGACGTGACCGAGCAGATGCTCCGCCACTTCATCCAGAAGGTCCACCAGAACCGCTGGGCGCACCCGCGGGTGGTCGTCTGCGTGCCGAGCGGGGTGACCGGGGTCGAGAAGCGCGCCGTCGAGGAGGCCTGCCTCTCGGCCGGAGCGCGCCAGGCCTACCTGATCGAGGAGCCGATGGCCGCCGCGATCGGCGCCGGACTGCCCGTCGGTGAGCCGACCGGCTCCATGGTCGTCGACATCGGCGGCGGCACGAGCGAGGTCGCGGTGATCTCGCTCGGCGGCATCGTGGTCTCGCACTCGCTGCGGATCGGCGGCGACGAGCTGGACGAGGCCATAACCAACTACGTCAAGCGCGAGTACAAGCTGATGATCGGCCAGCAGACCGCCGAGGAGGTCAAGCTCGAGATCGGCTCGGCCTACCCGCTCGGCGACGAGGTCCAGGCCGAGATCCGCGGCCGCGACCTGGTCTCGGGACTGCCCAAGAACGTCGTGCTCACGAGCGAGGAGGTCCGCCTCGCCCTCGACGAGCCGATCCAGCAGATCGTCGACGCGGTCAAGGAGACCCTCGACCGCACCCCGCCCGAGCTCGCCGCCGACATCATGGACCGCGGCATCATGCTCGCCGGCGGCGGCTCGCTGCTCCAGGGCCTCGACGAGCGGCTGCGCGAGGAGACTCAGATGCCGGCCCACCTGGCCGAGTCGCCGCTGACCTGCGTCGCGGTCGGCTCCGGGCGTTCGCTCGAGGAGTTCGAGGCGATCCACCGCTCGAACAAGAACTCGAACTCCCGACCGCGCCGCCGCAACTAGCGGCCGCGGGCGTGCACCCCGACCGCAAGACGATCCGGCGCCGACGGGCGATCTTCGGCGCGCTGGTGGCGACCTCGCTGGCGCTGCTCACCGTGTGGTTCGGCGAACCCGCCGGAGGCGCCCTGCACGCGCTCCAGCGCGGGGCCCAGGAGGTGTTCTCTCCGATCCAGACCGGGGCCAGCCGCGCGCTCAAGCCGTTTCGCGACGCCATCGCCTGGACCGGCGACACGCTCTCGGCCAAGGGTGAGAACGATCGCCTGAGCGGGGAGGTCGGCCGGCTGCGCCAGGAGCTCGCGGCCACCCAGACCGCCCGTCGCGACGTCGAGCAGCTCCAGGGCTTCGTCGACATCGCGCGCGAGGGAACCTTTCCGCAGGGCACCGCGCCGGTGACCGCCCGGGTGATCGCCCGCTCTCCGACCGTGTGGTGGTCGAGCGTACAGATCAACAAGGGCTCGGGTGACGGCATCGCCGTCGATCAGCCGGTGATCACCGGCGACGGGCTGGCCGGGAAGGTCACCTCGGTCACCTCCGGCACCGCGACGATCACCCTGATCGCCGACGAGCGCTCGTCGGTCTCGGCCCAGGTCATGCCCGCCGGCGCCGACGGGATCGTCCGCCCCAAGGTCGGCAACCCCGACGACCTGCTGCTCGACTTCGTCGAGAAGGGCAGCCAGATCAAGACCGGGCAGACCGTGGTGACCTCGGGCTTCAGCTCCTCGCGGGGACTCGAGTCGCTGTTCCCGCGCGGCGTGCCGGTGGGCCGGGTCAAGAAGGTCGACCGCTCGGAGCTCGACATCTACCAGACCGTCCACATCGAGCCGTTCGCCGAGCTCACGCGCATGGACTTCGTCCAGGTTCTGACCGCGGCGCAGCCGGGCGCGCGAGCCGAGGTACCGAGCCAGTGAAGCTGTCGCGCTCGGCCGCCCTGCGCGTCGGTCTGATCGTCCTCGTGGCCGTGCTGGTGCAGGTGTCGGTGGTCGCTCAGGTGCCGATCCTCGGCGGGCGGGCGAACCTGATCCCCGTCGCGGTGGGCGCCCTCGCCCTGCTGGGCGGAAGCCTGACCGGAGCCGCCGCCGGCTTCGCGGCCGGCCTCCTGCTCGACCTCGCCATGGGCATGAGCCTCGGCGGCTCCTCGCTCGTGCTCACCTTTGTCGGCTACGCGATCGGCCGCTTCGCCGAGCTGCGCGACGTCTCGCACGGGCTCCTGCCGATCGCCGTGGCCGCCGCCGCGACGCTCGGCTACGACGTCGCCTACGGGGCGATCACCTTCATGCAGGACATCGAGGCCACGGTCAGCGTGCTCGTCCTGCGCGACATGCTCGTCGGGGTCCTCCTCAACGCGCTGATCGCCCTGCCGCTGTTCGCACTGGTGCGCCGGATCGTGCGCCCGTTCGTCGCCGAGGGGCGTTTCGAGGCCCGCCGGCGCGCGCGTCCGCGCGAGGCCGGCCCGATCGGCCTGCGCGGCCTCGGCCTCGGGGGGCGCTGAGGTCCTATGTACCTCGACAACCGCCGCCCGACCATCACCCCCCAGCTCGCCTTCCGCGTGGCCATCATCGGCGGCATCGCGCTGCTCATGTTCAGCGTGATCTTCTTCCGTCTCTGGTATCTCCAGGTGCTCTCGGGCGACCGCTACGTGGCCGAGGCCAACGACAACCGCGTCCGCGACATCAAGGTGCAGGCGCCGCGCGGTCAGATCGTCGATCGCGAGGGTCGGATGCTCGTCGACAACCGCACCGCGCTGGCGGTGAAGATCACCCCGGCCGAGCTGCCCAAGGCGGTGGCGGCCCAGAACGACCTCTATACCCGCCTCGGCCAGGTCCTCGGCCGCTCGCCGCGCCGGATCCGCGAAGACGTCGGCGAGCAACTGGCCGCGGTCCCGTTCTCGACCGCCACGGTCAAGCAGGACGTCGACCTGCCCGTCGTCCAGTACCTGATGGAGAACGGCGAGGACTTCCCCGGCGTCACCGTCGAGCGGGTCTTCCTGCGCCGCTATCCCTACGACGAGGTCGGCGCGCACCTGTTCGGCACGGTCGGCGAGATCAACGAGGAGCAGCTCGACGGCAAGGACTACCGCGGCGCCGAGCAGGGCGATCGTGTCGGCCAATCCGGGGTCGAGGCGACCTACGACCGCTACCTGCGCGGGCGCAACGGGGCCACGCGCGTCCAGGTCGACGCCATGGGCACCCTGACCGGCTCGCTCTCGGCCAAGCAGCCACGCGCCGGGCGTCAGCTGCGCCTCGGCGTCGACCTCGACGTCCAGCGCACCGCTCAGGAGGCGCTCGGCGAGGGCCGGCGCGGCGCCTTTGTGGTCATGGACGTCAAGGACGGCGAGGTGCGG
>CADCVU010000199.1 GCA_902806245.1 uncultured Solirubrobacterales bacterium | reverse complement strand
CGAGTAGAGTTCCACATGCGGCCCGTGCGTGCGTCGCCGGGCCTGCCGCAGCCACCGAGAGACCTCCAGCCGAAAGGGAACCGACATGCCGATGTTCAGCGAAGAGGCCCGCGAGGTCGTCATCGTCGAGGCGGTCCGGACCCCGGTCGGGCGCGGCCACCCGGAGAAGGGCTACTACAAGGACACGCACCCCAACGAGCTGCTCGGGAAGTGCTTCACCGAGGTCATCGAGCGGTCGGGAATCCCCGCCGAGGAGGTCGAGGACGTCATCTCCGGCTGCGTCCAGCAGTACGGCGAGCAGATGTTCAACGTCGGGCGCAACGCCTGGCTCCAGGCCGGCCTGCCCGAGGAGACGCCGGCCACGACCGTCGACCGCCAGTGCGGATCGGCTCAGCAGGCGGTCAACTTCGGCGCCGCCCTGATCGCCGCCGGAGTACACGACGCGGTCATCGGCTCGGGGGTCGAGCACATGGGCCACATCCCCATGGGCGTCGGCTTCAAGTGGGTCGACGAGGTCGGCTCGCCGTGGCCGCAGGAGCTGATGGCCAAGTACAACCTCGTGCCCCAGGGCATCTCGGCCGAGATGATCGCCGACCGCTGGGAGATCCCCCGCTCGGAGCTCGACGAGCTCGGCCTACGCTCGCACCAGCGCGCCCACGAGGCCACCGAGGAGGGCCGCTTCGAGCGCGAGACGATCCCGTTCACGGTCAACGGCGACACTTACCAGGTCGATCAGGGCATCCGGCCGCAGACCACGCTCGAGAAGCTGGCCGAGCTCAAGCCGGCGTTCAAGGAGGACGGGCGGGTCACCGCCGGCAACTCCTCGCAGATCTCCGACGGCGCGGCCGCGGTCCTGCTCATGGAGCGCTCCAAGGCCGAGGCCCTGGGCTTGAAGCCCCGCGCCCGGATCCTCGATCAGACGACGGTCGGCGTCGACCCGGTGATCATGCTCACCGGCCCGATCCCGGCCACCAGGAAGCTGCTCGAGCGCAACGGGATGATCATGGACGACATCGACCTCGTGGAGATCAACGAGGCCTTCGCCTCCGTGGTGGCGGCCTGGCGGCGCGAGCTCGAGCCCGACATGGACCGTGTGAACGTGAACGGCGGGGCGATCGCCCTAGGGCATCCGCTCGGCTCGACCGGCGCACGGTTGATCACCACCCTCCTGCACGAGATGGAGCGCACCGACAAGGAGATCGGCCTCGTGACCATGTGCTGCGGCGGCGGGCTCGGGACGGGGACGATCCTCCAGCGGATCTAGGCGCGCGCCGGCCGGGGTATCAGCCCGGGAGGGTGACCGAACCGTCTTCGTTGAGCGTCCAGTGCGGGTTGTACGCGATCTCCCACGGGTGGCCGTCCGGGTCGACGAAGATCCCCGAGTAGCCGCCCCAGAAGGTCTCACCGGCCGCGCGGGCGATCGTGGCGCCGGCCCTCTCGGCCTCGGCCAACACGGTGTCGACACCCTCCGGCGAGGCCACGTTGTGGGCGAGGGTGATCCCCGCCCAGCCGCCGCCGTCGGACACGCCGCTGTCGGCGGCCAGGCTGGCGCGGTCCCACAGCGCGACGACCAGACCGCCAGCCTGGAAGAATGCCACGTCGGCTCCGCTCCGGTGGTCCACCCGAGCGCCGCGTAGAAGGCCCGGGCCTGGGACAGGTCGCCGACGCCGAGGGTGACGACGCTCACTCGCTGATCCACGCCCCGATCGTCTCAGACGAGGGCGAAGCGCGGGTTCGTCGTTTCCCGACACCGGCGCCCGGGGACAATCGCTCGAATGACCAGTCCCGCCGGAACCCTCCGCTACGCCGACCGTTATCGCGTCCTGCGCCGCCTCGGCGCCGGGGGCATGGCCACGGTCTTCCTGGCCGAGGACGAGCGCCTCGGCCGCGAGGTGGCGGTCAAGCGCCTGCACGCCGACACCCCCGAGGACATGGCGCGGCGCTTCGACCGCGAGGCCCGGCTCGGGGCCTCGCTCAACCACCCGAATCTCGTGACCGTGTTCGACACCGTGGTCGACCCCGAGGGCGTCCTGATCGTCATGGAGTACGTCGAGGGACCGACCCTGAGCGCGGCCCTCAAGAGTGGTCCGCTGGAGCAGGCCCGAGCGCTCGAGGTGCTGCGAGAGACCGCCGCCGGGCTCGACTACGCGCATGGCCTCGGCATCGTCCACCGCGACGTCAAGCCGGCGAACATCCTGCTCGCCGAGCGCGGGCAGGTCAAGCTCGCCGACCTCGGCATCGCCTTTGTCGCGGAGCGGGCCACCCACATCACCCGCACCGGCACGGTGCTCGGGACCCCGTCCTACATGGCGCCGGAGCAACTCGAGGGCCGCGAGGTCGGACCGGGCGTCGACGTCTACGCCCTGGCCGCCGTCGCCTTTGAGGTCCTGTCCGGGCGCAAGGCGCGCACCGGCGGATCGCCGCTCGAGATCGCCCACCGGATCGCCACCGAGCCGCCGCCCGACGTGCGCGAGGCGTGGTCGGAGGCGCCGGCCGGCCTGTCGCAGGTCTTGTGCAAGGGCATGGCCTTCGATCCCGCGGATCGCCACGCCTCGGCCGGCGAGCTCGCCGAGCAGCAGGCGCTCGAGCTCGGCGGCGCGGCGGGCGCCTCGACGGCGGCGTCGAGGCGGGTGCGACGGGG
>CADCVU010000198.1 GCA_902806245.1 uncultured Solirubrobacterales bacterium | reverse complement strand
GCGCCGCGCCCGCGCGTACGGGCTCACGGGCTGCACCGGCACCATGTGAGAGGATCGCGCCATGGCGACCCTCGAGGACCTCCCCACCGGCGACGAGCGGCAGGAGGAGATCGTCGGCGTCCTGGCTGACTCCTTCGCCTCGCTCATCGAGCGCGATCCGCGTGCCTTCCGCAAGAAGTTCCGCAAGATGGCGGCCGACCCGTTCGCGTTCTACCGCGGAAGCGCCGTGGTCTTCTACAACGACGTCGTCCGCCTCGACGACCCCTGGGCCGACGAGCGCACCAGCCGCGTCTGGATCCAGGGCGACCTGCACGCCGAGAACTACGGCACCTACATGGACGCCGAGGGGATCCTCGTCTTCGACGTCAACGACTTCGACGAGGCGTACGTCGGCCACTTCACGTGGGACCTGCAGCGCATGGCGGCCTCCCTGGCGCTGCTCGGCTACGGCAAGGCGCTCTCCGACGACATGATCGCGCGGATGATCGACAGCTACGCCCGCGGCTACCTCGAGCAGGTGCGCTCGTTCGCGACGAGCTCCGACGACCGCGGCTTCCGCCTCACGCTCGACAACACGGAGGGCGCGCTGCGTGACGTGCTGCTCGAGGCGCGCCTCGAGACCCGCATCGAGATGCTGCAGAGGAACACGCGGGTCGTGGACGCCGAGCGCGAGTTCCGCGAGGGGGCCGGGGTCCGGCTGCTCGACGACGACGAGCGCGGGAAGGTCTGCGCGGCCTACGAGGAGTACCTCACGACGATTCCCGAGGTCAAGCGCCAGAACAGCGTCTCGTACACGATCAAGGACGTGGTCGGCCGCTCGGGCTTCGGCATCGGCTCCGCCGGCCTGCCCGCCTACAACCTGCTCATCGAGGGGCGCTCGCAGGCGCTCGAGAACGACATCGTGCTGAGCATGAAGGAGGCGAACGTCGCCGCCCCCAGCCGCTTCGTCGATGACGAGCGCCTGGCGGATTACTTCCAGCACCAGGGCCACCGCACGGTGCTCTCCCAGCGGGCGCTGCAGGCCCACTCGGACCCCTGGCTCGGGTGGTGCGAGCTCAACGGCACGGGCCAGCTCGTCAAGGAGCTCTCGCCGTACGAGGCCGACCTCGACTGGGACGCGGTGTCCGAGCCCGACGAGATCCTCCCGCTGCTGCGCTCGCTGGGACAGGCGACCGCCAAGGTCCACTGCGTCTCGGACGCGGGCTCGGACGAGGAGGTCGTGACGTTCCAGGTCGAGGAGGCGATCATGGCCGTCGTCGACGGCAAGGAGGACGACTTCGCGAGCCAGCTCGCGGCGTTCGGCGCGACCTACGGCGCGATCGCCCGCGACGACCACCGCCGCTTCGTCGACGCCTTCCGCAACGGGCGCATCCCCGGGCTGCCGAACGAGTAGCGCGGGTACGCGGTCCGTCGTGAACCTGCTGCCCGACCCGATCGAGGTCGCGTCCTTCGATCCGACGCCGCCCGGCACGGGCGAGCCGCCGCCGCGCGGCTGGTGGGGGCGCCCGATCGCCGAGCTGCGCTGGCAGGCCGAGCTCGCCCGCCTCGTGACCGATCCGGTCTTCCGCGGGGTGGACGTGCCGCGGGGGACCGGCGAGCCGGTGGTCCTCGTCCCCGGCTTCCTGGCGGGCGACAGCTCGCTCGGAGTCATGCGCGGCTGGCTGCGGCGGATGAACTACGACGCCCGCGCCTCGGGGATCGTCGCCAACGTCGATTGCTCGGACCGGGCGATCAACCGCCTGGACGACTTCGTCGCGCGCGTGCACGCCGACACCGGGAGGCGGGTGACGATCGTCGGGCACTCGCGCGGCGGCCACTTCGCCAAGGCGCTCGCCCGCCGCCACCCGGATCGCGTCGCCTCGGCGATCTCCATGGGCGCCGGCCTCGACCGCCCGTTCGACATCTCCATCCCCACGAAGGCGGCGGTCGCCGCCTTCCGCTCGCTCTACGCCAGCACGACCGACCGCGTGGCGCGCAACGGCTGCTTCACCGAGACGTGCCGCTGCCGCTTCGCGCAGGACTACAACGGCACCTTCCCCGACGAGGTCCCGCTCACCTCGATCTACTCCCGCGGCGACGGCGTCGTGCGCTGGGAGGCCTGCGTCGTCCCCTACGCCACCTGCGTGGAGGTCGAGGGCTCCCACGTCGGGCTGGCGTTCAACCGGAAGGCGTACCGGGCGGTAGCGACCGCCCTGTCAGCCGCTCGGCCCCGAGCGCGATGAGGCTGCGCCCGGTCCGCATCGCGCCGACCGGCAGCCCGAAGGCGCGGGTCAGCGGCTCCACGCGCGCGGCGAAGCCGGTGTGCGGCTCCCCCGGCCCGATCGGCGACCGCCGCTCGAGCCACTCGACCATCTGATCGCGGGCCGCCTCGGGGCGCTCGAGCAGGTAGGCGTGGCCCGTGCCGTCCACCACGGCGAGCTCGGCGTCGGGGATGCGATCGGCGAGCAGCCGAGCGTTGGCGAGCGGGGCCATCGTGTCCGACCCGCCGTGCATGACGAGCGTCGGGGCCTGGATCGTGTGCAGCCGGGACACGGTGTCGTGGTAGACGCTCGCCCACCAATGGGCCGCTATCCCCTGCGGCCGGGCGCGGTGGGCGGCGAAGAAGCGCAGCAGCTCGCGCACCCGCTGGGGCTCGCGCTCGCGGAACTCGGGCGAGAAGAGCATGCGCGCGAGCATCGGGCGACCGGGCTCGCGCAGGCCGGTGATCGCGCCGGCGCCGAGGGCGAGGAACTCACCGACCGTGGGCCGGATCGCGCGCGGGCCGCCGGGCGTCGAGCAGCCGAGGACGAGCCCGCGGACCCGCTCGGGAAAGCGGATCGCCATCTCCTGCGCGATCATGCCGCCCATCGAGAGCCCGTAGACGTGCGCGCTGCCGACGTTCGCGGCGTCGAGGACGCGCACCGCGTCGGCGGCCAGCTCCGGCATCGAGGTCGCCCGCCACGGCGACGCGGAGCGGCCCGACCCGCGGTTGTCGTAGGAGATGCAGTCGAAGCGGTCCGAGTAGAGCGGCAGCACCGGGTCGAAGACCGCTGCCGAGATCGTGAAGCCGGTGATCCACAGCATCGGCTCGCCGTGGCCCACCCGGTCGTAGTGCAGGCGCGGACCGCCGCCGGCGATCGGCATCAGCACTGCATGACGTACGTGCCCGGCGCCGGATCGAGCGGCTTGAAGCCGCGCCCGCCGGGCTTCTTGGGCGCCGGGCGCTCGTCGCCCGATCGCTCGCCCAGCCAGGCTGCCCAGTCCGTCCACCACGTGCCGCGCTGCTTGGACGCGCCCTCGAGCCACGCGTCCGGGTCCTCGGGATTGCCGTCGCGGGTCTGGAAGGAGGCCTTCTCGTTGCCCGG
>CADCVU010000197.1 GCA_902806245.1 uncultured Solirubrobacterales bacterium | reverse complement strand
TCAGCCGTGCCGAGACGGCCCATGCCGGTGTCGAGCTTGACGTGGACCCGGGCGCGCAGGCCCGCCGCGCCCGCGTGGCCGGCCGCCGCGCGCGCGAAGTCGTAGCGCCAGGCCACGACGTCGGCGCGCGCCTCGATGGCCGCGCGGGCCTCGGCCGTGGTCAGCGCTCCCTGGACGAGTATCGGAACCTCGAAGCCGACCGCCCGCAGCTCGACGGCCTCGGCCGCCGTGGCGACCGCGAGCCAGGTGGCTCCGCCCGCGAGCGCGGCCTCCGCGCACGGCACCATCCCGTGCCCGTAGCCGTCGGCCTTGACCACCGCGCAGAGCTCGGCGCCCGCGCTCAGCACCGAGCGCAACCGCGCCGCGTTGGCCTCGATCGCGTCGAGGTCGATGCGAGCGACGGCGCGCGGCCTCTCTACCCGAGCGGGCGCGGGCTTCCCGGCTCGTGCCTCGGCGCTCAAGGGCCGTTGCGTCCGCCGCCGCCGCCGCCGAGCGTCGATCCCACGGCCGGTGCCGCCACGCTCAGCGCGCGAGCGCGCCGAGCACGTCGGCGCGGCTCACCACTCCGACGAGCCGCCCCTCCTCGACCACCGGCAGCCGGTTGTGCCCGCTCTCGGAGATGACCCGCGCCGTCTCCCGCGCGCTCGTCTCCGGCCCGACCGTAAGTGGATCCCGGGTCATCATGTCCTCGACCTTGGCGGCGAAGGCCTTGCGCAGGCGGTCCTCGAAGTGGCGCAGCGGCTCGAGGAAGACGACGCCGCCGAACAGCTCGATGTAGTGGGGAAGATGGAGATCGCCCTGCTCGTCGGCGATGATCAGGTCCGCCTCGGTGACGATGCCCACGCAGCGCCCGTCCGCCTCGACCACCGGGATCCCCGGCAGCTCTCGCTCGGACAGCAGGCGGACGACATCCTCGACCGGCGTGCCGGGCGTGACCGTCACCGGGTCCGCATCCATGATCTCGCGTACGGGGACGGGCATCGCCGAGCGAATCTAGCGGTTGGTGCGCGCACGGTCGCCGCCCTCGGCGGCCCGCCGCTCACGGGCCCGAGCCGGTCCGCCGAGCGCGGCCGGGAGCGAATCGATGACGTCGGAGGCGATCACGTGATCGGCTCCGAACCGCGCGGCGGCGACGCGCCCCGCCCTGGCATGGGCGAGCACCCCGGCGGCGGCGGCCGCATGGGCGTCGAGTCCCTTGGCCAGGAAGGTGGCGATCACCCCGCAGAGGACGTCGCCGGTACCGGCGGTGGCCAGGGCCGGCGAGCCGCCGCGGCTCACCGCCGCGAGGCCGTCGGGCGCGGCCACGACGGTGTCGTCGCCCTTGAGCACCACGATCGCCCCGCTGCGGTCCGCGGCCTCGCGGACCGACTCGAGGCGGCGCTCGCCGATGGCGGCGGAGTCGATCTCGAGCAGCCGCCCGAGCTCGCCCGCGTGCGGGGTGAGGACGGTGGGCGCCGATCGCTCGCGCAGGGACTCGATCGCTCCAGCGTGGGCGTTCAGACCGTCGGCGTCGATCAGCAGCGGCGCCTCCACGCGCTGCGCCACGGCACGGGCGAAGGCGACGGCGGCCTCGGAGCGGCCGATCCCCGGCCCCAGCACCACGGCCCCGGCGCGCTCGGCGAGCTCGGCCACCCCGTCGGCGCCGGCCTCGCTGTGGGTGCCGTCGACCTCGGGCTGACCGGCGGTCATGGCCTCGATCAGCTTGAGCGCGAACACCGTCTCGATCGACTCCGGCACCGCGAGCTGGACGTACCCCGCGCCGGTCCGCATGGCCGCCAGCGCGGCCATGACCGGCGCACCGGTGAGTCCGCGCATGCCACCGGCGATCACCACCGTGCCGGCGTCGAACTTGCTCCCCGCACGCGCGCGCGAGGGAACGAGCTCGAGCACGCGCTCAGAGATCAGGCCGGCGGTGGCGGCGGAGGGCGCGTCGCGCGGAATCCCGATCTCGACGTCGTGTACCGCGCCGGCGTGCCAGGCGCCCGGAGCCACGTGCAGACCGATCTTCGGCGCGTGGAAGGTCGCGGTCGTCGTGGCCTGTGCGGCCTCGCCCTCCACCGCCCCGGTCGAGGCGTCGACCCCCGAGGGCACGTCGCAGGCGACCACCGGTGCGTCCTGCGCGTTGATCGCGGCGATCGCGCTCGCCACCGGCTCGCGCGGCTCGCCGGAGAAGCCCGTGCCGAGCATGGCGTCGACGATCGAGGCCGAGCCCGCCAGGCTCTCCGCCGAGACGCCCTCCGCCGGCGCATCGCCGGGCAGGCGGTCGAGGTTCGCGCGGGCGTCGCCGCCGAAGTCCTCCGGCGCCGCGGTCGACAGGACGTCGACCTCGCGTCCGCGCTCGCGCAGGACCCGCGCGGCCACGAGGCCGTCGCCGCCGTTGTTTCCGCGGCCGACCACCACGCGGATCGGCCCCGCCCGGCCGCAGGCATCGGCCGCCTCGGCGGCGATCCGGGCCAGCCCCTCCCCCGCCCGCTCCATCAGCTCGAGCGACGGCACCCCCCGCGCCTCACTGGCGAACGAGTCGGTCGCACCCATCTCCTCGGCGTCGAAGAGCGGATCGAGCCAGGCCGGGAGCGTCACGGGGTCAGACTACCCCGAGCCGTGAGCCCGATGTGTGCTCACGCCGCGCGCGCGAGCCGAGCTCAGCCGCGGTGCGAGGCGCGGCGAACGCGCCGCAGCAGGGCCGTCGCGCCGGCGGTGGTGCGGGTGTGGGTGAGCGAGATCACCGGCTCGACCTCGAGCTCGCGAGAGCGATCGGCCAGCTTGCCGCACAGTCGCACGCGCGGGGGCCCGCCGGCGGCCACCACCTCGACGTCGCGGAAGCTCCAGGCCGAGACTCCGAGTGCCTTGGCCACGGCCTCCTTGGCGCAGAAGCGCGCCGCCAGATGCCGGGCCGGGCGGGGCCGCGCGGCGGCGTAGGCGCGCTCGCCGTCGGTGAAGATCCGCTCGGCCAGCCGCGGCTGGCGGGCCAGCTTGCGCTCCAGCCGGTCGATCTCGAGCATGTCGAGCCCGATCCCGAGCCCCGGCGCCGGAGGTGAACCCACCGAGCGGACTACTCCACCGTCACGGTCTTGGCCAGGTTGCGCGGCTGGTCCACGTTGAGCCCGCGCGCGCGCGCGACCCGGTAGGCCAGCAACTGCAACGGCACGATGGCCAGGACGGGCTGAAGCAGCCAGTCGGTGCGCGGGACCTCGAGGACCTCCTCCGCGTACTCGGAGACCAGAGCGTTGTCCTCGGTGGCCACCGCGACGAGGTGGGCTCCGCGAGCGCGGACCTCGGCGGCGTTCGAGAGGACCTTGTCGAGCACCGGAGAGTCGGTGGCGACGCAGACCACGGGAGTGCGCTCGTCGAGCAGGGCGATCGGGCCGTGCTTCATCTCCCCGGCCGCGTAGGCGTCGGTGGGGACGTAGGAGACCTCCTTGAGCTTGAGCGCTCCCTCGAGCGCGACCGGCAGTCCGACGTGGCGTCCGAGATAGAGGAAGAACCCGACGTCCTGCCAGTGGTCGGCGATCTCCGCGGCCTGAGCGTCGGTGCGTTCGATGACCTGCTCGACCAGTCGCGGCAGGCTCTCCACGTCCCGCAGGAGGGTGTCGAGAACGCCCGGCGACAGGGTCCCGCGCAGCTCGGCGAGCTTGAGGGCGATCAGGTACATGACCACGACCTGGCAGACGAAGGTCTTGGTGGCCGCCACGCCGATCTCGAGGCCGGCGCGGGTGTAGACCACCCCGTCGGAGTCGCGCGTGGCCTGCGAGCCCATGACGTTGGTGACGGCCAGCACGCGCGCGCCCCGGGCCCGGGCCATGCGCATGGCCGCGAGCGTGTCGGCGGTCTCGCCGGACTGCGAGATGCCGACGACGAGGTCTCCGGGTCCGACGATCGGGTCGCGGTAGCGCCACTCCGAGGCGATGTCCATCTCCACCGGCACGCGCGCCCACGCCTCGATCGCGTAGCGACCGACGAGGCCGGCGTGGTAGGAGGTCCCGCAGGCCACGACGACGATCCGCCGCAGCTCGCGCAGCTCGTCGTCGGAGATCCCGATCTCCCCGAGCTCGACGGTGTCGCCGCAGATCCGGTCGGCGATGGTCTCGGCCAGCGCGTCCGGCTGCTCGTGGATCTCCTTGAGCATGAAGGTCTCGTAGCCGGCCTTCTCGGCGGCCTCCTCGCTCCAGTCGATGTGCTCGACGCGCCGCTCGATGGGGAAGCCGGCCGGGTCGAGGAACTCGGCGGAGTCGGGACGCACGGCGACGATCTCGCCGTCCTCGACCATCTTCACCTCGCGGGTCTCCCGCAGAAAGGCGGGGATGGCCGAGGCGATGAAGTGCTCGCCCTCCCCCACGCCGATGACCAGCGGGCACTCGCGCCGCGCGGCGACGAGCAGCTCGGGGTCGAAGGCGCAGGCGGCGACGAAGGCGAAGTGGCCGTGCAGCTCGCCGTAGGCGGCGCGGACGGCTTCGACGAGGTTGCCCTCGTAGTGGCTCGACACCAGGTGGGCCACGACCTCGGCGTCGGTGTCCGAGGTGAAGGTCGCGCCGGCGGCCTGGAGCTCGCGGCGCAGCTCGACGTGGTTCTCGACGATGCCGTTGACCACGACGTGGATCCGCTCCGAGGTGTCGAAGTGGGGATGGGCGTTGTCCTCGGTGACCAGCCCGTGGGTGGCCCAGCGCGTGTGGCCGATCCCGGTCGTCGCCTCACGGACACCGGAGGCCACCGCGGTCCCGCCGCCACCGGCTGGCGCCGGGCCGTCGGCATCGCTCGCGGCCACGGCCTCGCGCAGGTGGGAGAGGTTGCCGACCGCGCGGACGAGATCGACCTCGCCGTCGCCCACCAGGGTCACGCCGGCGGAGTCGTAGCCGCGGTACTCGAGCTTCTCGAGGCCGCGGAGGAGAAGCTCCCGGCAGGGCCGCGATCCCACGTATCCGACGATCCCGCACATGTCCGAGCCTGTCCTCGCTGTGTTCGCATGCCGTCCAGGCCACCGGCATCCCCGCTCGGGCGGCCCTTTAACGTCGAAAGCCGCATTCGACGCGGCTTACCCAGCCCCTCTTGTTGAGCGGCGAGGATCAGCCTAACAGCGCCGAACGGACGCATCGCCCCGCCTGGACCGGTCACGCGGCGGTGAAAAAGCCGCAACCAGCGGGCTCCGCGATCAGGCGAGCTCGCGCTCGACCACATCGACCAGCCGCGCGAGGGCGTCCTGGCACCGCTCACGCGTGGGAGCCTCGACCATGACCCGCACCACCGGCTCGGTTCCTGAAGGGCGGATCAGCACCCGCCCCTCCCCGGCGAGGCCACGGTCCTCGGCCTCCGCCGCCGCCCAGACCCCGGCGGCGCCCTGCACGGCCTCGCGGTCGCGCACCCGCACGTTCCTGAGGCACTGAGGGAGCTTCTCCATGGCATTGCGCTCGGCCAGCTCGGCCCCGCTCAGGGCCTCGAGCGCCAGCAGCGCCGCGGCCACGCCGTCCCCCGAGGCCACGAACCCGGTGTCGATGATGTGGCCGGACTGCTCGCCCCCGAGGGCCCAGTCGCGGTGCATGAGCTCGAGCAGCACGTTGCGGTCCCCCACCGCCGTGGTCGCCACCTCGACCCCGGCGGCCTCCATGGCCCGGTGGAAGCCGTGGTTGGTCATCACCGTGACCGCCACGCCGTTGCCCGCGAGGCGTCCCTCGCCGCGCAGGTGCAGCGCGGCGAGGGCGATCAGCTCGTCGCCGTCCACCACCTCGCCGCGGCGATCGGCGGCGAGCACACGATCGGCGTCGCCGTCGAAGGCGAAGCCGGCGTCGAAGCCGCCGGCCGCGACCCGCTCGGCCAGCGATTCGACGTGGGTCGAGCCACAGCCCGCGTTGATGTTGCGTCCGTCGGGGCGGTCGGCGAGGACCTCGATCTCGGCGCCGAGGCGGCGGAAGATCTCGGGGCCGACCCGGTGGGCCGCACCGTTGGCGCAGTCGAGGACGATCCTGCGCCCGGACAGGTCGAGCCCCGCGAAGCGCGATTCGAGCGCACGCAGGTAGTCGGCGGCGGCGCCGTACAGGGGCTCGACGCGGCCCGGCGGCGTGCTCGGTCCACCGCGGCGATCGGGCTCGGCGCGAACGCCGGCCTCGATCTGCGCCTCGGCCTCGTCGGAGAGCTTCATCCCGTCGGCGCCGAAGAACTTGATCCCGTTGTCGCCGTAGGCGTTGTGCGAGGCCGAGACCACAACCCCGAGGTCGAGGCCGAGCAGGGTGACGATCAGGGCGCAGGCCGGCGTGGGGAGGACGCCGCCGAGGAGGGCGTGCCCGCCGCCGGCGGCGATCCCCGCGGACAGAGCTCCCTCGAGCATCGGGCCGGACTCACGCGTGTCGCGGACCACGAGGACCCGCGGCGCGCTGGCGGGGGTGACCCCTGTCGCGGCGCGCCCGAGCGCGAGCGCGAGCTCGGGCGTGATCAGCTCGCCGACCGGCCCCCGCACGCCGTCCGTCCCGAAGAGCGGCCGCAGGGGCGGATCCCCTGTGGACCCGCGCTCCGCCGGCGGGGCAACGCTCGTCCCGCTCACCGCGAGAGGACTAGCGCTTCGAGAACTGGGGCCGCTTGCGCGCCTTTTTCAGTCCGGCCTTCTTGCGCTCCTTGGCCCGAGCGTCGCGGGTCAGGAAGCCGTGGCGCTTGAGGTCGCCGCGCAACGCGGGATCGGCCTCGACCAAGGCCCGGGCTATCCCGTGGCGCAGCGCCCCGGCCTGGGCCGAGACGCCGCCTCCGTGCAGCCGGGCGACGACGTCCATGCGGTCCTCGAAGCCCGAGGTCTGCAGCGGCTGGCGGGCTGCAAGCTGGAGCGTCGCCCGCGGGAAGAACTGCTCGAGGGTGCGCCCGTTGATGGTGTAGGTCCCGTTCCCCGGGCGCAGGATCACCCGCGCGACGGAGGTCTTGCGCTTGCCCGTGGCGCGGTAGCGCGCGTCGGCTCCGAGATCGAGCACTGCCCGAGGCTCGGGCGCCGCATCCTCGCGGTCGGTCGGCGCGGATGCCGCGTCGGGGTCGCCGGCCGCTGCGGCCTCCTCCTCGAGCACCGCCTCCGGGTCGATCTCGGCGTAGCGCGAGTAGTCGGGCTCGTTCGTGGTCGGCGGCTGCTCGAGCACGAGGTCGGGCTCGAGGTGGGCGCCGGGGATCGCCTCCTCGGCGTTCTCGGCGGCGGGCGCTCCGGTCCGGGTCTCCGGACGCGGGGGCGCTGAGGGCTCCGGCGTCTCCGCGGCGGCGACGTCCTCCGGATCCTCGACCGGCTGCGGCGGAGGCGCCTGGTCGGGAACGGCCGACTCGGGGCGCTCGGGCTCGTAGGCGGCGACGGACTCGGTCTCCGCGCTCGAGCCCGCGGCGGGCGCGGCCGTGGGGGCCTCCGGGCCGGTCGCCTCGCCTCCCCCGGGCGCCGCGGTGACGTCCTCGTCGGCGTCCGCCTCCTGGGCGCGGCCGGCCTCGTCGACCTCCTCAGAAGAGGCGGCATCGGCCGTGCGCTCCTCGTCGTCGGGCTGGTCGGGGCGTTCGGCGTCGGTCATCGCGTCTCTATCTCCATCGGTTTCGGCTGCTGGGCGACGTGGGGATGCTCGGGCCCGGCGTAGATCTTGAGCTTGCGCAGCTGCTGGCGCCCGAGGCGGTTGCGGGGCAGCATCCCCTTGACCGCGAGGCGGATGATCTCCTCGGGCCGGCGGGCCTGCATCTCGGCGAAGGTCCGCTCGCGCAGGCCGCCGGGGTAGCCGGAGTGGCGGTAGTAGCGCTTCTGCTGGCGCTTCTTGCCGGTGACCTCGATCTTCTCCGCGTTGACCACGACCACGAAGTCGCCGGTGTCGCAGTGCGGCGTGTACTCCGGCTTGCGCTTGCCGCGCAGCGCATCGGCGATCCTCGTCGAGAGGCGGCCGAGGGTGTGGCCCGTCGCGTCGACGACGATCCAGTGACGCTCGCGGTTGGCGGGGGTGGCTACGTAGGTCTTCATCTCAGAGGTGCGTGCGCGAACGTGACGATATGGGCGCCCGTGCGCCGCGCGGCCGCCTATGTTGGCACAGCGGCCGACCAGCGTCCATCGGCGAGGCGGCGCGGCCGCGCTACTCCCACTCGATCGTCCCCGGCGGCTTCGAGGTGATGTCGAGCACCACCCGGTTCACCGCCGGCAGTTCGTTGACCATACGCGCCGCGATCCGCTCGAGCAGCTCGTGCGGCAGCCGCGCCCAGTCCGCGGTCATGGCGTCGTCGCTGGTGACCGCGCGGATGGCGATCACGTGACCGTAGGTGCGCTCGTCGCCCTGGACGCCGACCGTGCGCAGCTCGGCGGGCAGGACGCAGAAGGACTGCCACAGCTCGCGGTAGAGCCCGGCGGCGCGGATCTCCTCCTGGAGGACGAAGTCGGCGTCGCGCAGGACGGCGAGGCGTTCGCGGTTGACCTCGCCGCCGACGATGCGGATGGCCAGGCCGGGCCCGGGGAAGGGCTGGCGCCAGACCATCCGCTCGGGCAGGCCGAGCTCGGCCCCGACGGCGCGGACCTCGTCCTTGAACAGCGCCCGCAGGGGCTCGACGAGCTCGAGCTCGAGGTCCTCGGGCAGGCCGCCGACGTTGTGGTGGGACTTGATGGTGGACGCACCCGTGGAGCCCCCGGACTCGATCACGTCGGAGTAGAGCGTCCCCTGCACGAGGTAGCGCGGGTCGCCGAGGCGGCCGGCCTCCTCCTCGAAGACGCGGATGAACTCCTCGCCGATGACCTTGCGCTTGTGCTCGGGGTCGACCACCCCGGCGAGGCGGTCGAGGAAGCGGTCCTGGGCGTCCGCCACGACCAGCGGAACGTGGAAGTGGTCGCGAAAGGAGGCGACGACCTGCTCGGCCTCGTTGCGACGCAGCAGGCCGTGGTCGACGAACACGCATGTCAGCTGATCGCCCACCGCCCGGTGCACGAGCAGCGCTGCGACCGAGGAGTCGACCCCGCCCGAGAGCCCGCAGATGACCTTGCCCTCCCCCACCTGCTCGCGCACGCGGCGGATCTGGTCCTCGACTACCTGCGCCGCGGTCCAGCTCTCCTCGCAGCCGCAGATGTCGCCCAGGAAGGTCTCGAGGATCGCAGTGCCGTACGGCGTGTGGACGACCTCGGGGTGGAACTGGATCCCGTAGAGGCGTCGGTCGGGGTTCTCGAGGGCGGCGACCGGGGAGCTCGGCGAGGAGGCCAGGGCGGTGAACCCGGGCGGCGGCTCGAAGACGCTGTCGCGGTGGCTCATCCAGCAGCTCTGCTCGGCCGGGAGGCCGTTCAGGAGCCGTCCGGGCTCGCGCACGTGCAGCTCGGAGCGACCGAACTCGCCGGCCTCGGCCAGCTCGACGCGGCCGCCCAGCTCGCGGGCCATGGCCTGCATGCCGTAACAGATGCCGAGCACGGGGATGTCGAGATCGAGCAGCTCGGTGCGCAGGCGCGGGGCCTCGTCGGCGTAGACCGAGGCCGGACCGCCGGACAGGATGAGCCCGCGCGGCGCGCGGCGCTCGATCTCCTCGAGGGCGACGTCGTGGGGCAGGAGCTCCGAGAAGACGCCGCACTCGCGCACCCGCCGGGCGATCAGCTGCGAGTACTGGCCGCCGTAGTCGAGGACGAGCACCTCCTGGGCCGCGGCGGCGCGGCCTTCCTCGAGGGCGTCGGGCGCGGCCGCGTCGGCGCGGACGTCGTCGACCGCGGGTGGCGACCCGGCGCGCGCTTCGCCGTCACGCTCGGGCGGCGCGGCCGGTCGCGGAGCCGCGACCTCGGTCACCCGCGCAGGAGCGCGCCCGACCCGGCGCCGGCGGGCGCGCCGACCTGTTCCTGCTCGTCCCCAAGGCCACGCTCGGGGGCCCCGGCGGCGATCTCC
>CADCVU010000196.1 GCA_902806245.1 uncultured Solirubrobacterales bacterium | reverse complement strand
GAACAATGCTCCGATGGCCACCCCGAGCCCCCCCGCGCCGATCAGTATCAGCCACGGGCCGAGCTCGAGTCCGAGGCCCATGGATGCGAGCGAGATCGCTGCGAGCACGGTAGGAAAGCTGAAGTCGGGGATCGCCTCGAGGTCCGCGTCACCGCCGGCGCGCAGACGGGCTCGCCACGCCCCGGCACCGGCCACCGCCGCCATCCCGAGCGTGACCACGATCGACATCAGGAAGGTCGCGACGGGGACCCAACCCTCCACCGGTCCGAGCCCGATGATCGCCCAGAGGACCGTTAGCGACACGCCGAGGAAGATTGCCCACAGGACGAACACCGACCACGGTCGACCGAGCATCAGCGGTCCTCCGACGGCGGGAAGCCGCGAGCGGCCGCTCCCGCGCGCTCGCGCTCCTGCACACGCTCCTCGCGCAGGTCGAGTACGGGCGCGTACGAGCGCACCGGCGGCAGCGCCTCGAAGTTGTGCCGCGGCGGCGGCGAGGTCGTCGCCCACTCGAGCGTGTGACCGTCCCACGGGTCGTCGCCGGCCACCCGCCCGAGGCGCAGCGAGCGCGCGACGTTGACCAGGAAGACGAGCACGCCGGCGAAGATGAAGAAGGCGCCGATCGTGGACAGCGTGTTGAGCCCTCCCCAGCCCTCGTAGGCCGGGTAGTCGGAGATCCGCCGTGGCATCCCCTGATGTCCGAGGAAGAACTGCGGGATGAAGGTCAGCAGCGTCCCGATCACCAGCAGCAGCCAGTTGATCTTGCCGAGGCCCTCATCGAGCACCCGTCCGGTGGCCTTGGGGAACCAGTGGTAGATCCCGGCGAACATGCCGAACACCGTCCCGCCGATCAGCGTGTAGTGGAAGTGGGCCACGATGAAGTAGGTGTCGTGGACGTGGTAGTCGAGCGGCGGCGAGCCGATGAAGATCCCGGTCAGCCCGCCGATCAGGAACAGCATGAGGAAGCCGAGAGCGAACAGGAACGAGGTCCGCACGACGATCCTTCCCCGCCACATCGTCGCGAGCGAGTCGAAGTACTCGATCCCCGCGGGCACGAGCAGCGCCGTCGAGACGAGCGAGAAATAGCGGTTCGAGACCGCGCCGGTCACGAACATGTGGTGCGCCCACACGCTCATCGACAGCGCGGTGAAGAGGAGCAGCGAGAGCGCCATCGCGTGATAGCCGAAGAAGCGCTTGCGCGAGCAGACCGCGATCGCCTCGAGGGCGGCGGCCAGGAACGGGAAGAACACGACGTAGACGACCGGGTGGCCGTAGAACCAGAACAGGTGCTGGTAGACGATCGGCCCGCCGGGCTCGGTGAAGACGCCACCGAGGTGGCGGTCGATGTAGAGGAGCGTCATCGCCACCAGGAGCGCCGGAAAGGCGGTCAGGACCAACAGGCACGTGACCGTCATGCCCCAGGTGAACACCGGGATTCGCAACATGGTCATCCCGGGCGCGCGGCGGCGCACGATCGTGGCCAGCACGCACGCCGCCCAGATCATGGTCGCGAGCGTGGCCAGGACCACGCCGATGATCCAGAAGTCCATGCCGGTCTCGGGTGTGGCCACGGAGTCCGACAGCGGATCGAACGCCGTCCACGCCGCCTTGGCCGCCCCGTCGGCGGTCAGGAAGCCGGCGTACATGATCAGCCCGCCACTCAGGAACAGCCAGTAGCCGAACAGCGCCAGGCGCGGCCACACGATCTCCGCGGCCCCGATCTGAAGCGGCACGAGGTAGACGCCGACGGCCACGGCCAGCGGCGCGGCGAACAGGTAGAACATCGTCGACCCGTGCATGGTGAAGACCTGGTTGTAGGTGTCGTCTCCGAGCACCTGGAGCCCCGACGAGGCGAGCTCGGTCCGCATCAGGAGGGCGAGCAGTCCGCCGATCAGGAAGAACGAAAAGGCGGTCAGTCCGGTGACAAGACCGATGTGCTTGTGGTCGGTCGAGCCGAACAGTCCGAGCAGGCTGAGGGCGCCCGGACGGCGCCGCGGCGGCGCGGCGAGCGTGGTCATGCCGGCGGCCTCCCGGCCGCAGCCGCGCGCTTCGACCGCGCCCAGCGCTCGAAGGCGGCGCGGTCGAGCACCCGCACGTCGAAGTCCATGTAGGCATGGCGCAGCCCGCAGTACTCGGCGCACTTGCCCCCGCCGCGGATGAAGGTCGGGCGGTCGAATCCGAGCGTGAAGCGGTTGAAGCGCTCGGGGAAGGCGTCGCGCTTATAGCGCTGCTGCGGGATGAAGAAGGAGTGGACCACGTCGATCGAGGTGACGGCGAAGCGCACGTTGCCGACCGGGACCACGAGCGTCGGCGTGTCGGTGCCGGTGCCGACCTGGGTGATGCCGTAGCGCGGGTAGTCGAAGCGCCAGTTCCAGCGCGCCGCGGTGACGTCGATGTCGATGGTCGGCGCCGCGCGGGAGCTCACCTCGCCGGTCGAGACGGTATCCGCGCGACCGCCCGCCTCCTGCTCGGACATGACCGAGAAGGTCAGGTACACGAGGCCCGCGGCGACCACCGTGAGCACGCCCCCGTACACGCCCTCGGCCACCGGCGCGCGTGAGCGACCCTCGGTCGGCCGGTCGTCGGAGCTGCGGTAACGGAGCACCAAGAACAGCAGCAGCCCGAGGATGAGCAGGAAGACCCCGCCGGCGATCGGCAGGTAGATAGAGAGGAGATCCTCGTACTGCTGTCGGGTGTCGACCACGGCGCGCGCTTACCCCCGTGGCGCAGGCTAAGGCACCGGCCGCCGTTCGTGGCGCCCGGGCGACTCCCGAGGCGCGGCCGGCCGCTAGGGGCCAACGCCTCGCCGCGCGAGTGTGCGGACCGAGAGCAGCCCGAGCGCGGTGCCGTAGGTCACGTGTGCAAACCACCATGTCCACTCCGGAGCCGCCTGGTAGACGACGTTGGGGCTCCGGATCGCGTTGACCGCCAGGTTGAGCAGGACGATCTCCAGGAAGAGTCCGTACGCCGCGCCGGCGAGTCCTGCGCCAAAGGCGCCGGGCCGGTAGCCGAGCACGTACACGAGCGCGGCTACGCCGAGCACGCCGAGGACGGCCGCGACCGCGAGGTGCACGACGAGTCCCGGGGCGATCGAGCCGATCGCCAGGGAGCCGCTGAATGCGTCCGTCCCCAGCACGAACGAAGCGATCGCGGTGAGGGGCGTCCAGGTGCTGGAGCCGATACCCGAGATCGCCGTCGGCTCCGCCGCTATCTCGGCCGCGAGCATCTCCCAGGCGATCATCAGCGCCCCGGCGCCGAGCCCCGCGCGCACGCCGACCCCGACCACCGCCCGCGCGGACAGGGCCGGCGCCGGCTCCGCCGCGAGGTGCTCCTCCCCCGCTCGGCGATCGACCGTCGCACTCTCCACGCTAGGCGTCCACGGCACCCGCTCCGGTGCCCGGCCGGGACTCGGCGCCCGAGCGCGACGGGCCGGCCGGCCGCGCGCCGCCGCTCTCGCCTCGCTCCTCGAGCCGCCGGCGCTGGGGCTTGACCGTGTACTTCGGATCGCGCGCCGACACGAAGCCGGCCTTGAAGATGGCCCAGCGCTCGCAGACCGCACCGGCCAGCGTGGCGGCTCCGCCGGCGATCGCGGCGGCGCGGCTGCGGCGCCCGGCCGTGAGCGTCGCGAGGACTCCTGCGCCGGTCAAGGCGCCCGCCGCCAGCTTGAGCTTGTGGACCTGACCCTCGCCGTAGGGCTCGCCGAGCTCGCCGAGGCGGTGCTCCATGAGCTGCGCGACCCCGAGCTCGATGACCGCTCCGACGGCGGTGAGCCGTCGCGCGGGGCCGGCGTCGGCCACGGGAGTGACGATGGCCGCCGCGGCGCCGGCGCTGGCCATCGCCCCGCCGGCGAATACGAACGGCAGCTCGCGCCGGGCCTCGTGCCAGACCGGGACCGCCGTGTCGGAGACCAGCAGGGCGGTGTAGGTGGCGAGGATCGTCCCGAGCGCCCCCGCCGCGACGTCGGCGGCCACGCCGGTGCGCGGTGCGCGGCCGGCCACCTCGCTCAGGCCGGCCACGGTGGCCACACCTCCGTGGACGGAGAGGATCCAGCTTCCCACGCTCATGGGCGAGGTGACCTTGAACATCCGCAGCATGTTGAGGAAGCGCGCGGGGCGACCGAGGTCCATGACGAGCAGAACCGGGTTGACGAAGGTCATCGCCGAGGCGGTCAGCGTCGCGCGCCGGGCGAGCGAGTCGTGGCCGGCGATTCGAGCCGCCGCGGCCAGGGCCGAGGAGGCGCCGGTGAGCCCGCCGGTGAAGAAGTACCACGGGATCTCCCAGGTCCAGACCGGCTCCTTGATGATCGCCCGCCCGTAGTAGGAGCGGAACTCGGCCCGCTCGCTCATCTTCCCGCGCCCGTTCGCGTGCGCGGCGTCGGGAGAGATCGCGGTCGCGCCGCCGCCGCGGTGGGGCGGGCCGGCGCTCACCGCGAGCCTCCGGCGAAGGAGGCGAGCACTCCGGCGGCTATCGCGCCGGCCGCGAGGCCCGCGGCCTTCCACATCTCGCCGAGGTCGCGCGTGGTGTCGACCGGGTCGGGCGGAAGGCCGTATACCTCCGGCTCGTCGAGCAGGAGGAAGAACGCGCCGGCGCCGCCGACCCCGTCGCCGGGATCCTCACCGTATAGCCGCGCCTCGGCCAATCCGTCGGCGCGCAGCCGCTCGACGCGCTCCTGCGCCCGCGCGCGCAGCTCGTCGTGCTCGCCGAACTGGATCGACTTCGTCGGGCAGGCCTTGGCGCACGCGGGCTCGAGCTCGTCGCCCAGACGGTCGTAGCAGAGGGTGCACTTCCACACCCGCCCGTCACCGTCGCGGCGGTCGAGGACGCCGAACGGACACGCCGGCACGCAGTAGCCGCAGCCGTTGCAGATGTCCTGCTGCACGACGACCGTCCCGAACTCGGTGCGAAAGAGCGACCCCGTGGGACAGACCTCGAGGCAGGCGGCGTGCGTGCAGTGCTTGCACACGTCGGAGGCCATCAGCCAGCGCATTCCCTCGCCGTCTCGCTCGGCCTCTATCCCGGAGCGCTCGAGGACCTCCTGGCGGTGAGCCTCGGCCACGAACGAGTCGGGCGCGCCCTCGGCGACCCCGCCGACCGGCAGCCGCTGCTCGACAAAGGCGACGTGGCGCCAGGTGTCGGCGCCGAGGTCGCCGGTGTTGTCGTAGGAGTGGCCGGTGAACTCGTACGAGGTCGCCGGGACCCCGTTCCACTCCTTGCAGGCGACCTCGCAGGCCTTGCAGCCGATGCAGATCGAGGTGTCGGTGAAGAAGCCGACGCGCGGCTTGGCGTCCGAGCCGTAGGTGTCGGGCCACGCCGGCGTCTCGATGACGGTGACCTCAGCGCTGCTCACTCCGGACCGCTTCCCTCGACGGCCTGCGCACGGTAGCTGTCGACGAGCTCGAGTCGAGCCTGTCCGCGCGGGCGGCGCCCGGGCCGGATGTCGCAGGTCGCGGCCTTGTACTCGCCGATGTGGACGTTCGGGTCGAGCACGATCGACAGCAGCTCGTTCGCCGAGTCGCCCTTGACCACGCCCTTGCCGCCCCAGTGGTAGGGCAGGCCGACGGTGTGGATGCGCTGCCCGTCAATGGTCTGGGGCGCGATGCGCTCGGTCACCATCACGCGTGCCTCGATCGCCTGGCGCATGGTCACCACAGTCGCCCAGCCGCCGTGCTCGAGCCCGCGCTCGGCCGCCAGCTCCGGCGAGACCTCACAGAACATCTCGGGTTGGAGCTCGGACAGGAACGGCACCGTCCGCGACATGCCGCCGGCGGTGTGATGCTCGGTCAGCCGGTAGGTGGTCATCACGTACGGGAAGGAGCCGGCGCCGGGCTGGCCGTCGACCGGGTTGTAGGCGTTCTCGGGGCGCGGGAACTCCTGGCGCGTGGGGTTCACCTGCTGCCCGTAGAGCGGGTTCGGGAGTGGCGACTCCTGGGGCTCGTAGTGGGTCGGGAGGGGACCGTCCTGGAGTCCCGCCGGCACGTACAGCCAGCCCACGCCGTCGGCCTGCATGATGAACGGGTCGTCGCCGCGCAGCGCCTCCTCGGCCTCGGCCCCCTCGGGCGGGACGTAGTCGGGGCGCTTGGTCGCCACGAAGTCGGGGACGTCGTAGCCCGTCCAGCGGCCCTCCCCCTCGTCCCACCAGACGAACTTCTTGCGCTCCGACCAGGGCCTGCCCTCGGGGTCGGCGGAGGCGCGGTTGTAGAGGATGCGGCGGTTCATCGGCCACGCCCAGGCCCACTCGAGCGCGAGCCAGTTCTGCTCCTGTCCGGGCTTCTTGCGCGCCGCCTGGTTGACCTCGTCGGCGTAGGAGCCGGAGTAGATCCAGCAGCCGCAGGCGGTCGACCCGTCGTCGGTGAGCTCGGTGTACCCGGACACGGCGCCGCCGTCGGAGAGGCGGTAGCCGGAGATCTCCTTGAGCACGGCCTCGGCGTCGGGATCGCCGTGTGCGCCCTCGGTCGGGTAGTCCCAGGTCAGGTCGAGCACGGGCCGATCCTTGGGATCCTCGGAACCGGCGAGCTTCTCGCGGATCCTGCGGCCGAGGTGGTACGTGAACCACAGCTCGGAGCGGCAGTCGCCCTTGGGCTCGACCGCCTTGTCGTGCCACTGAAGCAGCCGCTGGGTGTTGGTGAAGGCGCCGTCCTTCTCGACGTGCGCGGCCGCCGGCATGAAGAAGACCTCGGTCCCGATCGTCTCCGGCGAGCGCTCGCCCGACTCGATCTCCGGCGAGTCGTACCAGAAGGCCGCGGTCTCGTTCTCCGAGAAGTCCCGAATCACCATCCACTTGAGCTCGGCCAGGGCGAGGCGGTGGAGCTTCGAGTTGGCCGTTCCGACCACAGGGTTCTGACCCATCACGAAATAGCCGTCTACCTTGCCGTCACGCATCTCGAAGGAGGTCGCGTAATGTGAGTGATCCCCGGTCAGGCGCGGGAGGTGTTCGAAGCAGAAGTCGTTCTCCTCGGTGGCGGCATCGCCGAACCACGCCTTGAGCAACGACACCGTGTACGAGCGCGTGTGGCCCCAGAACCCAGCGGGGGGACGGTGCTCCTCGATGTAGTCGTCGAGGGTCTGGTGAGCCTCTGCGTCGGGCATCGGCAGATAGCCCGGCAGCAGATTGAACAGGGTGGGGATGTCGGTCGAGCCCTGGATCGACGCGTGGCCGCGCAGGGCGAGGATGCCCCCGCCCGTGCGGCCGATGTTGCCGAGCAGGAGCTGGATGATCGCCGCGGTGCGGATGTACTGGACGCCGACGGTGTGCTGGGTCCAGCCGACCGCGTAGGCGAACGCGCTCGTGCGCTCCCTCCCCGAGTTCGCACACAGCGCCTCGGCGACCTCGATCAACTGCTCGCGCGGCACTCCGCAGATGCGCTCGACCATCTCGGGCGTGTAGCGCGAGTAGTGGCGCTTGAGCACCTGGTAGACGCAGCGCGGGTGCTCGAGCGTCGGGTCCCTGGAGGGCGGCTGACCGCTAGAGAGGCCGGCGCCGTGGGCGCCGTGGGACTGCTCGCCGCCCCCGCTGCGGCCGCCCTGGGCCCGGCTGCCGGCGGCCGACTTCGCGGTCATGCCCTCGTACTGCCAGGTCGAGGGGTCGTAGACGCCGTGCTCTGAGTCCCAGCCCGAGAACAGGCCGTCGAGGTCCTCGGTGTCGGCGAAGTCCTCGTTGACGATGGTGGCAGCGTTCGTGTAGGGGATCACGTACTCCCGGAAGTCACGCTCGTTCTCGAGGATGTAGTTGACGATCCCGCCCAGGAACGCGATGTCCGAGCCGGCGCGGATCGGCACGTGGAGGTCGGCCATCGCGCTCGTGCGCGTGAACCGCGGGTCGACGTGGATGAGCTTGGCGCCGCGCTCCTTGGCCTCCATCACCCACTGGAAGCCGACCGGGTGGTTCTCGGCCATGTTCGAGCCCTGGATGACGATGCAGTCGGAGTTCTGCAGGTCCTGCTGGAAGTCGGTGGCGCCGCCGCGCCCGAACGAGGTCCCGAGACTCGGCACCGTGGAGGAGTGTCATATCCGGGCCTGATTCTCGATCTGGATCGCCCCGAGGGCGGTGAACAGCTTCTTGATCAGGTAGTTCTCCTCGTTGTCGAGGGTCGCGCCGCCGAGGTGCGCGAAGCCGAGCGTGCGATTGAGCTTCGCGCGCCCGCCATCCATCTCCATGTCGTGCTCCCAGCCGTTCTCGCGCGCCGCGATGACCCGGTCGGCGAGCATGTCCATGGCCTCGTCCAGAGACAGGTCCTCCCACTCGGTGGCGTAGGGGCGGCGGTACTTGATCCTGTGCTCCCGCAGCGGGCTGTTGACGAGCTGCTCGGAGGCCGCGCCCTTGGGGCAGAGGCGCCCGCGCGAGATCGGCGAGTCGGGATCGCCCTCGATCTGGATGACCTCGCCGTCGCGGTGGTAGACCCGCTGGCCGCAGCCCACCGCGCAGTACGGGCAGATGGACTGCGCCATCTCCGCGTCGCGGATCCGCGGAACGAACGACTCCGAGCCCTTCGACTTGGCGGCGCGCCCGAGGCCGCGGCGGTCGACCGTGAGCTGTCGCGCGAGCGGCAGCGACATCAGCTTGTCACGGACGGTCATGCGGCCCAGTCTCCCCAACCTCGGCTCTGGCAACGGCGGCGCCGGGCACGATACTCCTCAGCGCGCTCCCGAAACCACGGTTGGCGCAACGGCCGCGTCCGTAAGAAGACTCGGTCGCCGGGGAGACCCACGACGAACCTCAGCGGGGTCGATCTCACCCGGCTCCCGTCTGAGCCTCCCGCGAGTCAAACCGCCGGTGGGTGCAGGCGGCTCGACCTCACGGGCGATGCTGCCCCGACGCCTGCATCGAGCTCTACACGCGGGGCGCCACTCCGAAGCGGGCCGCGCGGTGCCCCGCTCAGGGCTAAGCGGGCCGCTCGGTGCCCCGCTCAGTCCCGCGGACGAGCCGCGGGGCGGTACAGCGCGCACCCGGCGTGATAGATCGCGCCGCGGTCGCGGACGTAGTCGTCCCCGCCGCGCACGGACGATCCGCACGCCGGGCAGGAGGCGACCTTTCGGCTCGATTCGCCGGCGAGCCGGCGTCCGGTGAGCTCCTCGCGGGCGCGAGCGCTGAGCCGGCTCAGGTCGGTGCGGGCGGGAAACGGTGCGCGGAGCGCGCCCGCGGGATCGCGGCCCAGGGCTCCCGGGCGGGAGCCGTTCCCGGTCGTGGGTTCAGTGGCCATGACGTCCTCCTAGGGTTCGAATCTCGAGGTTCAAGCTCCGGTGGGGCCCTACGCGGCCACGACGAACTCACCGTCGATCGCGCCGTCGCCGTCCGCCGCCGCGGCGAGCCGCGCCAGCGAGCGACGGATCAGCCGTGAGATGTGCATCTGGGAGACGCCGATGTCGGCGGCGATCTCCGACTGGGTCAGGTCCTCCACGAAGCGCAGATGCAGGATGCGGCGGTCGCGCTCGGGAAGGTCGCGCAGGGCCGGTGCGATCGTCGCGCCGAGCTCGACCAGCTCGAAGCGGCCGTCCTCCTCGCCCAGGGTGTCCCCGAAGCGAGAGTCGTCGGGATCCTCGCCGCCGGGCCGGGGGGCGTCGAGCGAGAGCGAGTCGTAGGCCAGCCCGGCCTCGAGGGCCTCGAGCACCTCCTCCTCGGTCAGGGGGAGCTCCCCGGCGATCTCGGCCGCGGACGGGGAGCGAGCGAGCTCCTTGGACAGCCGGGTGACCGTGGCCTGAACGGCGACCGTGCGCTCCTGCATCCCACGCGGGACGTGCGCGGCCCAGCCGAAGTCGCGAAAGTAGCGCTTGAGCTCGCCGACCATGGTGGGCACGGCGTAGCTCGAGAACGCGGTGGTGCGCACCGGGTCGAAGCGATCGATGGCCTTGACCAGCCCGACGCTGGCCACCTGAACGAGGTCGTCGAGCGGCTCGGGCCCGCGCTGGTAGCGGCGGGCCAGCTGGCGCGCCAGCGGGAGGAAACGGACTACGAGCTCGTCCCGCGCGCGGAGGTCGCCGTCGCGGTGGTAGCGCAGGAGCAGCCGCCGATCCTCACGGGCAACCGGCTTGACCGCGTGCTGCGGGGCGGGGGGTGCGGCGACAGCCATGGCGTCTCCTTCGTCGGTGGTGCTCGACGGAGGATCCGTCCGCGGCTCGTGGCGATCCGCGCGGCGTCTCGTTCCTCATTCCGTGCCTTGGCGAGCCGCTCGAAAGGCGACTCACCCCGGCCTCACCTCAAGGTATCAGCAGTTCAACTGCGTGTCGAGGTTTTATCCGGTCATTACGGTTGACGAGAACGGCTTACGGCGTCGGTGCGCTCGCTCGTCGCCGGGGCTCGCGGCCCGGAGGCTGGGCGGGGCGCGGGCGCTCGGGCGCCGACGGGATGGCACGAGTCGCGGGGCGGCCGGCGGCGATCTCGATCGACTCGCCGTGGTGGGCGATCGAGAGCGCCGGGCCGCCCTGGACGCTGTAGGTCGCCGCCTCGGGGCGGATCTCGACGCGCAGGCATCGCTCGCGCACCCGCAGGGCAAAGGCGAGGCGGGTCAGGGCGGGAGGAAGCCGCGGGCGGAAGGTCAGCTCGCCGCCGTGGTCGCGCATCCCGCCGAAGCCGGCCACCAGCCCGATCCAGCCGCCGGCGAGCGAGGCCATGTGGACGCCGTCGCGGGTGTTGTGCTCGAGGTCGTGGAGGTCGAGGAGCGCGGCCGCGCCCAGGTAGTCGTAGGCCAGCTCGAGCTGGCCGACCTCGGCCGCCACGACCGCCTGGGTGCAGGCCGAGAGCGAGGAGTCCCGCACGGTGCGGGCCTCGTAGTAGGCGAAGTCGCGCGCCTTTTCCTCGTCGCTGAAGGCATCGCCGCGCACGTGCAGGGCGAGGACGAGGTCGGCCTGCTTGACCACCTGCTTGCGGTACAGGTTGAAGTACGGGAAGTGCAGCAGCAGCGGATACTCGGCGGGCGTGGTGGCGGTGAAGTCCCACTCCTCGTGCTCGGTGAAGTCCTCGGACTGGGCGTGGACGCCGAGCGCCTCGTCGTAGGGCACGACGACCGCCTCGGCGGCGGCGCGCCAGCTCGCGATCTCGTCGTCGTCGACTCCGAGGGCGGTCGCGAGATCGCGGTGGCGCTCGGCCGCGGCGGCGGCGGCGCGGAGGTTGCGCTGGGCCATGAGGTTCGTGTAGGCGTTGTTGTCGGCCACGGCGCTGTACTCGTCGGGCCCGGTGATCCCGTCGATGCGAAAGCCGCCGTGGTGGTCGTGGTGACCGAGCGAGCGCCACAGTCGCGCCGTCTCCGCGAGCAGGTCGAGTCCGCACTCGCGCTCGAACTCGTCGTCCTCGGTGACGTGGACGTAACGGGCGACCGCGTCGGCGATGTCGGCCCCGATGTGGAAACCGGCCGTGCCCGCCGGCCAGTAGCCCGAGCTCTCCTCGCCGGCGATCGTCCGCCACGGGAACGCCGCGCCGGCGAGGCCGAGCTGGCGCGCCCGCGCCTGCGCCGCGGGCATCGTGGCGTGGCGCCAGCGCAGGGCGTCGCGGACCGCCGTCGGCCGCGTGTAGGTCAGCACCGGCAGCACGAACGACTCGGTGTCCCAGAAGGCATGGCCGTCGTAGCCGGGGCCCGTCAGGCCCTTGGCGGGGATGGCCCGTCCTTCCGCCCGCGCGCCCGCCTGAAGGACGTGAAAGAGGCCGAAGCGCACGGCCTGCTGGATCTCCGGGTCGCCGTCGACCTCGACGTCCGCGCCGTCCCAGAACTCCTCGAGGTACTGAGCCTGCCCGGCCACGAGCCCGTCCCAGCCGGTGTGCCGCGCCTCGGCCAGGGCCGCGGCGACCTGACCTCGCACCGCCGGGAGCGAGCGCGCCGCCGACCATCCGTAGGCCAGGAACTTGACGATCTCGAGGCGCTGGCCGACCCGGAGGTTGGCGGCCACGGTGATGCGCCCGAGGTCCTCGGAGGTCTCCGCTCCGAGGCCCGTGCCGTCGGGGCCGGCCACCTCGTGGTCCATCCCCGCCGTCATGCGCAGCCGGCTCGCGCGCGTGATGTGCGAGAGCAGCGCCGAGGTCTCGCCGTGGCCCCACGACTCGGCCTCGAGCGGCGCGCTCAGCGCCGCGGCCGCGCGCGGGTCGCCGTTCGAGGCGGGGATCGGCTCGTTGGCCACGAGCTCGGACTGCACGACGACCCGGGCATCAGCGTCGATCGGCTCGACCACGTAACGGATGGCGGCGACCCCGCGCTGAACGAAGGAGACCAGCCGCACCGAGGAGACCCGCACGCCCTGGCCGGCTGGTGAGACCCAGTCGACCTCGCGGCGAAGGACGCCGGCGCGCAGGTCGAGCTCGCGCGCGTGCGAGCGCAGCTGGCCGTAACGGACGTCGAAGGGCTCGTCGTCCACCAGCAGGCGGAGGATTTTGCCGTTGGTCACGTCGACCACGGTCTGGCCCGACTCCGGGTCACTGTAGGCCGCCTCGGCCTTGGGCAGCGGCCGCAGCTCGTGGAAGCCGTTGAGGTAGGTGCCGGGCAGCGCGTGGGGCTCGCCCTCGTCGAGGTTGCCGCGCAGGCCGATGTGGCCGTTGGCCAGGGCGAAGACCGACTCCGTCTGGGCCAGGGCATCGAGGCCGAGCGTGGTCTCGCGCACGCACCAGGGGTCGACGGCGAAGCGGGGGGCGCTCATGCCTCGTCGAGGAGCTCGGCGAGGTCGGCGACCACGCGGCTGGCGCCGTGTTCGGCCAGCGCCTCGGCCTGGCCGGTCCGGTCGACGCCGATAACCGCCGCGAACCCGCCGGCCCGTCCGGCCTCGACGCCCGCGAGCGCGTCCTCGAACACCGCCGCGTCCTCCGGGGCGGCGCCGAGGGCCCGCGCTCCGGCCAGGAAGGTGTCGGGCGCCGGCTTGCCGCGCAGGCCCTCGCGCTCGGCGGTCTGACCGTCCACCCGCACCTCGAGCAGGTCGGCGATCCCGGCGGCCTCGATGACCTGGCGGCAGTTGGTGCTCGAGGAGACGACGGCACGTCGCAGACCGGCGTCGCGGGCGGCGTGGAGGTAGCGCACCGAGCCCGCGTAGGAGGCCACACCCTGCTCGTCGATCAGCCTCAGCACGAGCTCGTTCTTGCGCAGGCCGAGGCCGCGCACGGTCTCGGCGCTGGGCGGATCGTCGTCCTCGCCGTCGGGGAGCTCGATCCCGCGGGCGGCCAGGAAGCTCCGCACGCCGTCGGCGCGCGGGAGGCCGTCGACGTAGGTGTCGTACTCGTGGCCGGCGTCGAAGGGTACGAACGGCTCGCCGGTGCGCTCCGCGCGCTCGCGCAGGAAGGCGTCGAACATCTCCTTCCAGGCCGCGGCGTGGACCTTGGCGGTCTGGGTCAGCACCCCGTCGAGGTCGAAGAGGCAGGCGGAGACGCCGTCGGG
>CADCVU010000195.1 GCA_902806245.1 uncultured Solirubrobacterales bacterium | reverse complement strand
CGCAACCGCTAGCCTCCCGCGCCTCGTGGCCCAGCTCAACCTCATCCTCCTCGGCCCTCCCGGCGCCGGCAAGGGCACGCAGGCCGAGCGTCTGGTCGAGGATTTCGAGCTGCCGTACTACGCGACCGGAGACATCCTCCGCAGCGCCGTCACGGAGGAGTCCGAGCTCGGGCGCAAGGCCAAGGAGTACATGGACCGCGGGGACCTCGTCCCGGACGACGTGATCATCGATGTCATCGTCGACCGCATCGCCCGTGCGGAGGACGGCTTCCTGCTCGACGGCTTCCCGCGCAACGTCGAGCAGGCCGAGGCCCTCGACGCCGAGCTGAAGCGGCTCGGTCGCGAGCTGACCGCGGCGCTCCTGATCGAGGCCAGCGACGACGAGGTCATCCGCCGGCTCTCGGGCCGACGGGTCTGCGTCAAGAACGGCCACCTCTACCACGTCGAGTTCGACCCGCCCAAGCACGAGGGGGTGTGCGACCAGGACGGCTCGAAGCTCATCCAGCGCGACGACGACCATCCCGACACCGTTCGCCACCGGCTCGAGGTCTACCGCGAGCAGACCAGTCCGCTGGCCGAGCTGTACGAGGCTCGCGGGACGCTCCGTCGCTTCGACGGCGCCCGCTCGACCGTGGAGGTTCACGACCACATCCGTGCGACCCTCGCCGTCCTGCGGCGGGAGAGCGAGTTGTAGGCTCGTTCTCCCTTGATCGTTTCGAAGACCACCGACGAGATCGAGCAGATGGCGGCCTCGGGCCGGATCCTCGCTCGCTGTCTCCAGCTTCTGCGCTCGAAGGCCCGTGCCGGGGTCTCGACCGGCGACCTCGACCGCGCGGCGGAGCGCTTCATCCGCTCGCAGGGCGCCACGCCGGCCTTCAAGGGCTACAACGGCTTCCCCGGTTCGATCTGCGCCTCGCCGAACTCCATGATCGTGCACGGCATTCCCGGTGACTACGAGCTCGAGCGTGGCGACGTCCTGTCGATCGACGTCGGCGTGGTGCTCGACGGCTGGGTGGCCGACGCCGCCGTGACCGTGGCGGTCGGGCGAGTCTCCTCGGTGGCCCGGCGGCTGCTCGACACCACCGAGGCCTCGCTCTTCGACGCCGTCGAGCAGTGCCGGCCGGGAAACCATCTCGGCGACGTCTCGCACGCCGTGCAGCGTCGGGTCGAGAGCGACGGGATGGCCGTCGTCCGCTCGCTCGTGGGCCACGGGATCGGACGCGCCATGCACGAGGACCCGCAGGTCCCGAACTTCGGCCGGCCCGGCACCGGTCCCGAGCTCACCGAGGGGATGGTCCTGGCCATCGAGCCGATGGTCACCGCCGGCGGCCACGAGATCCGGATGGCCTCCGACGGGTGGTCGGTCTACTCGCAGGACGGCTCCCTGGCCGCGCACTTCGAGCACACCGTCGCGGTCACGGCGGACGGCGGCAGGATCCTCACCCCCTGGCACCTCGACGAGGAGTTGGGCAGCCGCAGCGGCGCCCGCGTCGAGACCGCCTGACCTGGCGCGCGACTGCTACTCTGATCTGTCGCGCCGCAGACCGACTCCTGGGTCTGCAGACGCCTTCTCCCAAACGTATTCGACGATCGCGAGAGCGGTGAAGGTCCGAGCTTCAGTCAAGCCCATGTGCGAGAAGTGCAAGATCGTGCGCCGTCACGGCGCCGTGCTCGTGATCTGCCCCAATCCGCGACACAAGCAGAAGCAAGGATAAGCAAATGGCTCGCATCGCCGGCGTCAACATCCCCCTCAACAAGCGGATCGAGATCGGACTGACCTACGTCTACGGCGTGGGCGAGTCGACCTCGCGGAAGCTGCTCCAGGACGCGGGCATCGATCCGGACACCTACGTCAAGAACCTCACCGAGGACGAGGTCATCCGCCTGCGTGCCGCCGTCGATCAGGACTTCGACGTCGAGGGCGATCTGCGCCGCGAGCGGTCTCAGAACGTCAAGCGCCTGATGGAGATCGGTGCCTACCGGGGACTTCGCCATCGTCGCGGCCTGCCCGTCCACGGCCAGCGCACCAAGACCAACGCGCGCGGCCGCAAGGGTCCGCGGCGCATGCAGGTGGCGGGCAAGCGGAAGGTGAGCAAGTAGTGGCGCAGCAGCGCCCCGGGCGCGGCCGCGGACGGCGGCGGGTCCGCAAGAACATTCCGATAGGACAGGCTCACATCAAGACCAGCTTCAACAACACGATCGTCTCGCTGACCGACCGCGAGGGCAACGTCATCGCGTGGGAGTCCGCCGGCGGGGCCGGCTTCAAGGGCTCGCGCAAGTCGACACCCTTCGCCGCTCAGGTCACCGCCGACTCGGCCGCCCGCAAGGGCATCGAGCAGGGCCTCGAGAAGGTCGAGGTCTTCGTGCGCGGCTCGGGCTCGGGCCGCGAGACCGCCATTCGCTCGCTGCAGGCCGCCGGCCTCGAGGTCACGGCCACGCGCGACGTCACCCCGCAGGCCCACAACGGCGTGCGCCTCAAGAAGCGCCGGAGGGTCTGAGCATGGCTCGCGATCGCGGATCCCAGTGCAAGCAGTGCCGGCGCGAGGGGGAGAAGCTCTTCCTCAAGGGCGAGCGCTGTCTGACCGAGAAGTGTGCCGTCGAGCGCCGGGCCTACCCGCCCGGCGACCACGGCCGCGGGCGCCAGAAGCAGTCCGAGTACCGCCTCCAGCTGCGCGAGAAGCAAAAGGCGCGGCGCTACTACGGCGTGCTCGAGAAGCAGTTCCGCAACTACTACGCCAAGGCCACGCGTCAGCCCGGCGTGACCGGCGAGAACCTGCTGAGGCTGCTCGAGAGCCGGTTCGACAACGT
>CADCVU010000194.1 GCA_902806245.1 uncultured Solirubrobacterales bacterium | reverse complement strand
AGGTGGGTGACGTCGAGGGCCACGCCGGTGCCCTCCATGGCCACCAGCACCTCGACCAGCGGCAGCTCGACCTCGGCGAACAGGCGCTCGAGCCCGCGCTCGGAGAGCTCGGCGCGCTGGCGCTCGGCCAGGGCGCGGGCGGAGATCGCCCGCTCGGCGACCGCGTCGCCGCCCTCGGCGTGGGCGCCGATGCCCTGCTCGGCGGTGAGCTCCGCGAGCGGGTAGGCACGCCGGGCCGGATCGAGCAGGTAGGCCGCGACCATGGTGTCGTGCTCGAGCGCGAGCACGGAGCCCGCGGGCGGGACGCCGGGCTGCGGAGCGAGCGGCGGGTCGAGCGTGGCGATCGCCTTCCAGTCGTGGGCGACCACGGGACGGTCGCCCCAGGCGAGCTCGAGCGCGGCGACCGCCTCGGTCTCGCCGGTGAGGACCTCGTCGCCGCCGGCGTAGGCGGCGAAGCGCAGCGGGAGGTCGGCGGTGGCGGGCGCGGGTGCCGGCGGGGTGCCGTCAGCCGCGTCGAGCGCTTGCGCCGCGGAAACGTCGGCGGGGAGCTCTTCCGGCTCGAGCGCATCGTCGCCCTCGGGCTCGAGTGCGTCCGGTGAGTCCGGCGCCAGCTCGTCGGGGTCCTCGAGCAGCTCGGCCGTCTCGGTCTCAGCCGCCGGCGCGGCGACCTCCGCCGCGGCCGCCCCGGCACCGGCCTCCTCCCCCGGCGCCGCGACTCGCTCGCAGGCCAGCGTGGCCAGCTCGCCCTCGAGCCCGGCGAGCTCGGCCACCGGCACCTCCACCGCTCGCGCCCGGACCTCCACGTCGGCGCGTTCGGCCGGCGCGGCCTCCTCCCCCTCCCCCAGCGCCTCCTCGAGCCGGCGCAGCGGGTCGCGCAGCTCGAACTCCCGGAAGACCTCGCGCAGGCGCGAGCGGTCGGGCTCCTCGGCCGCGGTCTCGTCCAGGTCGATCTCGAACTCGACCTCGCGGTCGGCGGTGGCGAGCTGCTTCGAGATGCGGGCGTCATCGGCGTGCTCGACCAGGTTCTGCTTGCGCTTGGCTCCCGAGATCTCGTCCACGCTGGCCAATACGGTCTCGAGGTCGCCGAAGCGCTGGAGGAGCTGGGCGGCCGTCTTGTCACCGATGCCCGGGACCCCGGGGATGTTGTCCGAGGTGTCGCCCTTGAGGCCGTAGAAGTCGGGGATGAGCTCGGGCGGGATCCCGTAGCGGTCGATCACCGTCTGGCGCTCGTAGGTCTTGGTGTCGGTGATGCCGCGGCTCGTGGCCATCACGCTCACGCCCGGCTCGACGAGCTGGAGGGCGTCGCGGTCGCCGGTCACGATCGTCACGTCTATCCCCTGCTCGCGCGCGCGGCGGGCCAGCGTGGCGATCACGTCGTCGGCCTCGTAGCCCTCGACCCTGACGTTGCGGTAGCCGAAGGCCTCGACCAGCGGAGCGAGGTGCGGCCATTGCTCGCGCAGGAGGTCGGGCTTCGAGCTGCGCTGGGCCTTGTAGTCGGCGTAGACCTCCTTGCGACCCGACGAGCCGGCGTCCCAGACCACGAGCGTCGGGCGCTGGCCGTGCTCGTCGAGGATCTTCACGAGCATCGAGGCGAAGCCGAAGATCGCGTTCGTCGGGAACCCGCGCGAGGTGGCGATCGTCTCCGGCAGGGCGAAAAAGGCGCGGTAGGCCAGGCTGTTGCCGTCGATCAGGAAGAGCTCGGTGCGGGTGCTCCGAGGAGCGGCGGCGGGCGCGGCGGACATCGCCGGGCATCTTAGGAGCGCGCCGCGTGAACCCGGAGGAGCAGGGATTTTCGCGCGCTTGGGCGCCGGGCGCCCGGGGGTAACATGAGCCCAGGCCGCGGGGGACGCCGCGCGTGCCCCCCTGTCATGGCCACTACCAGCGCACAGTTCTCGCTCATCCTCCGGGTCGAGCTCGAGCGCCGTCCCGGCACGCTCGGGCACCTGACCTCGGCGATCGGCCAGGCCGGCGGCTCGATCGGCGCGGTCGACATCCTCGAGCAGGGCGAGCGCCACACCCTGCGCCAGCTCACCGTCGACTGCGCGAGCGAGGAGCAGTGGCGTGAGGTGGCGGCGGCGATCGAGGAGCTCGACGGCGTCCGCCTGATCGAGCGCACCGACCGCACGCTCGAGCTCCACCGCGGGGGCAAGGTCTTCACCGGGCTCAACACCCCAGTCAAGACCCGCGACGACCTCGCCATGGCCTACACGCCCGGTGTCGCGCGCGTGTGCCTGGAGATCGCCCACGACAAGGCCAAGGCCCGCGAGTACACGATCGCCCGCAACACCGTGGCCGTGGTCAGCGACGGGACCGCCGTGCTCGGGCTCGGCGACATCGGGCCCGAGGCGGCGATGCCGGTGATGGAGGGCAAGGCCGTCCTCTTCAAGGAGTTCGCCGACGTCAACGCCGTCCCGGTCTGCCTGGACACCCGCGATCCCGACGAGATCGTGGCCACCGTCAAGGCGATCGCGCCGACCTTCGGCGGCATCAACCTCGAGGACATCTCCTCTCCTCGCTGCTTCGAGATCGAGCGCCGGCTCAAGGCGGAGCTCGACATCCCGGTCTTCCACGACGACCAGCACGGCACGGCCATCGTCGTGCTCGCCGCGCTCAAGAACGCCTGCCGGCTGACCGGCCGCCGGCTCGCGGAGATCGACGCGGTGATGGTCGGCGCCGGGGCGGCCGGGGTCGCGGTCGCGCGCATCCTCATCGAGTCGGGCGTGCGCTCGATCGTCGCCTGCGACCGCGCCGGGGCGATCCACCGCGAGCGCTCCGACTTCGCCGACGGGTCGATGAACCTGGCCAAGACCTGGCTGGCCGAGCACACCAACCCGGACGGGCGGGAGGGCACGCCGGCCGAGGTGCTCGAGGGCGCCGACCTCTTCCTCGGCCTCTCCGGCCCGGGGATAGTCCGCGCCGAGGATCTCGCGCGTATGAACCCACAGCCCTTCGTGTTCGCCATGGCCAACCCAGACCCCGAGGTCCTGCCCGAGGCCGCGCT
>CADCVU010000193.1 GCA_902806245.1 uncultured Solirubrobacterales bacterium | reverse complement strand
GAGGAGGAGACGGCGATCGTCGGCGAGGAGGCCGTGGTGACCGACGTCCCGGCCACAGGCGAGGGCCAGCCCTCCGGCGGTGCGCCCACCGAGGGCGAGGCCGGCGAGGGCCGCGGCACCTCGACGCCCTGAGCCTGCTGCGCCGCGCCGGCGAGCGCCGACGCGCGCGCGGCGCCGAGCCGTCGGGCGGACGCGAGCAGGGGCAGGGCGGACACGTCGACTGGCTGATCGTCGGCCTCGGCAATCCCGGAGACCGCTACGCCGGCACGCCGCACAACGTCGGCTTCGAGGTCGGGCGCGCCCTGGCCGAGCGCTGGGAGCTCCCGCGGGCGCGCAAGCGCTACGCCGGCCTCTACACCGACGGGCGCACCGGCCCGGGCGGCCCCCGCGTGGGGCTGCTGCTGCCGCAGACCTTCATGAACGACGCAGGCCGCTCGGCCGGCCCGGCCCGAGGAGCGCTCGGCGTCGAGCTCGATCGCATCGTCGTCGTCCACGACGAGATCGATCTCCCCTTCGGCGAGGTCAGGACCCGGCTCGGCGGAGGGCTGGCGGGCCACAACGGGCTCAAGTCGCTGCGGCGAGAGCTCGGGTCGCCCGACTTCCAGCGTGTGCGGGTCGGGGTCGGGCGCCCGGACTCGACCGACCCGGAGATCGTGGCCGGCCACGTGCTCGGGCGCTTTCGCCAGTCACGCGAGGAGGTGGGCGAGCTGGTGGAGCGGGCGGCGCGCGCCACCGAGGATCTCTTGGCGGGCGGCCCGCCGTCATGAGCAGCCTGACCATCCGTTACTACACCGATCCCGCCTGCCCGTGGGCCTTCTCGGCCGAGCCGGCGCGCTGGAGCCTGCGCTGGCTCTACGGCGAGGAGATCGATTGGCGTCCGCGCATGGTCGTCCTCTCCGAGAGCCCCGACGACTACCTGGCCAAGGACTTCACCTCCGCCCGCCAGTCGCAGGCGCTGCACACCATCCAACGCCGCTTCGGGATGCCCATCGACCCCGGCGAGCGACCGCGCATGATGGCCACCGTCGTTCCGTGCCGCGCGGTCGTCGCAGCTCGCCTGCACGCCCCCGCGCACGAGCGCGCGCTCCTGCGCCGCCTCGCGGTGCGCGCGATGGCCGGAGAGCTCATCGACGAGCCCGAGGTCATCGCCTCGAGCGCCGGCGAGGTCGGGCTCGAGCCCGGGCGCGTCTCCGGTTGGATGGACGATCCGGCCGTCGAGGGCGCTTTGCGGAGTGACGCGGCCGCCGCCCGGGACCCCGCCGAGGCCGCGCTGGCGCTCGACCACAAGCTGGCCGACTCCGAGGACGGCCGGCGCTACACCTGCCCGAGCTACGAGATCTCGCGTGACGGCAGCGAGCTCGCCCTTCCCGGCTTCCAGCCGCTCGCGACCTACGAGGCGGCGATCGCCAACCTCGCCCCGGAGCTCGAGCGCCGAGCCACGCCCGAGTCGGTCGAGGAGGTGCTCGCGTGGGCCGGCGAGCCGCTCGCCACCGCCGAGGTGGCGGCGGTATGCGGGATCGACGTGCTCGAGGCCCGCGAGCGGCTGGCCCGGGTGGCGCACGGCACGCCGGTCGGCGCCGACGGCTACTGGACGCTGCGCGCCTGAGGCGAAGCGGCCGCGAGTCCCATCCGCAGAGCGCCCGCGACCTCGAGCATGGCCGTCCGCGCCGCCGGTATCACGGCGGTGAGGTTGGCGAAGCCGTGGACGAGGCTCGCGTGGCGCTGTAGGGCCGCCGGTACGCCGGCCGCTCGCAGCGCCTCGGCGTAGGCCTCGCCCTCGTCGCGCAGCGGGTCGAAGCCGGCGGTGGCGATGTAGGCGGGGGGCAGGCCGGCGAGGTCGGACGCCAGCAGTGGGGAGACACGGGGATCGTGGATCGCGTCCTCGCCCGGCAGGTAGTGGTCGCGGTACCAGTCCATGTCGGCCTCGGTCAGGAAGAAGCCCTCGGCGAAGCGGTGGTAGGAGGGCCGCTTGAGCGACAGATCGATGACCGGGTAGATCAGCAGCTGCATGGCCGGCGCCGGACCTCCACCGTCGCGGGCGAGCCGGCTCACCACGGCGGCGAGGTTGCCGCCGGCGCTGTCGCCGCCGACCGCGATCCGCGCCGGGTCGGCGCCAAGGTCCGACGCGTTCGCGACCGCCCACTCAAAGGCGCTCAGCGCGTCCTCGACGGCCGCGGGGAACTCGTGCTCCGGGGCGCGGCGGTAGTCGACGGAGAGCACGAGCGCGCCACCCTCGCCCGCCAGCAGCCGGCACGGCCCGTCGTGGGTGTCCAGGTCTCCGCTGACCCAGCCCCCGCCGTGGAGGTACACGAGTAGCGGCCGGGCCGCCCGCGGCTCGGCGCGGTGCGGCGTGTAGAGACGGGCGCCGATCGGGCCGGGCAGCTCCAGATCCTCGATCCGCTCGACCGCAGGCGTCGTCCCGGCCAGGACCGCCGTGCTGCGTCGCATCTGCTCGCGCGCGGTCTGCGGGGTGATCGAGCCCTTCGGAGGCGGGGGCGCCAGCGCCTGGAGGCGCAGGAGCAACTGGACGTCGAGATCGAGCTCCTGCCCGTCGAGGCGCGCCGGCGCGCCGGCGAGCGCACGCCTGGCCCGGCGCGGGAGCGCGCCGAGCGCTCGCAGGAGGGTGATCTGGGCGCGCTCGGTGGCGGAGAGGGAGACGTCGGCCACGGCGCCGCCGACGCTACCTCATGCCCTCCTGGCCACCGAGACCCGGCTGGCGCGCGCCTCGCAGCCCAGGGTCCGGCCGCCCCGAGCCCAGCCACGCCCGCAGCCCAGCGCCGGAGCGGGGCGGGCCTAGAATCGATCGCCTACGGCCGCGCGGTGACCCGGGCGGCCGCTTGCCATGCCATGTCGCTGCGAACCCTCCTCACCTACGCCCAGGACGACGACTCCGTCACCGCCCTCGCCGAGGCCGCTCGTGAGTCGCCCCAGCGTGCGTTCGTCTCGAGCAGCATGCGGCCCTACCTGCTCGCGGCGCTCGTCGACCTCGACCCGCAGCGCCCGGCCCTCGTGGTGGCCGGTGACGACCGGGCCGCCCGCGACCTCGCCGCCGACCTGCGCGCCTTTCTCCGTCCTCGGCCG
>CADCVU010000192.1 GCA_902806245.1 uncultured Solirubrobacterales bacterium | reverse complement strand
TTCATCGAGGCCGCGCGCGCGCGCGAGGAGGCTCTCGACCACGTCCTGCTCGCCGGTCCGCCCGGGCTCGGCAAGACCTCGCTGGCCCAGATCGTGGCCAACGAGCTCGAGGCGCCGTTCGTGGAGACGGCCGGCCCGGCGCTCGAGCGCAAGGCCGACGTCGCCGCCTTTCTGACCGCGCTCGAGCCGAACTCGGTGTTCTTCGTGGACGAGCTCCACCGCCTTCCGCGCGCGGTCGAGGAGACCTTCTACCCGGCCATGGAGGACCGCCGCCTGCCGATCACCGTGGGCCAGGGCGCCGGCGCGCGGGTGGTCACGCTCGACCTCCCGCCCTTCACCCTGATCGGGGCGACCACTCGAGCCGGACTGATCACCACGCCGCTGCGCGACCGCTTCGGGGTCTCCTTCCGGCTCGACCTCTACGACGCCGGGGACCTCGCGACGGTGGTCCGCCGCTCGGCCCGGATCCTCGAGATCGCCATCGACGAGGAGGGCGCCCACGCCATCGCCTCGCGCTCGCGGGGCACCCCGCGCGTGGCCAACCGCCTGCTGCGCCGGGTGCGCGACTTCGCCGAGGTGCGCGGCGGCGGGCGCATCGATGCGGCGCTGGCCCACGATGCCCTCGACCTGCTCGAGGTCGACGGCGCCGGCCTCGACCGCCTCGACCGCGAGATCCTGCGCACCCTGTGCGAGAAGTTCGGCGGCTCACCCGTGGGCCTCTCGACGCTGGCCATCGCCGTCGCCGAGGAGCCGCACACGATCGAGGACGTCTACGAGCCCTACCTGCTCCAGCAGGGCTTCCTACAGCGCACTCCGCGCGGCCGCCAGGCCACCGCGGCCGCCTACGCGCACCTGGGGCTCGAGCGCCCGCGGGGGGCGGCGAGCCTGTTCTGAGCGCGGAGCGCCGCGGCCGGCTTCAGTCGCCGGCTCCGCGCCGGCGCGCCCGAACCGCGCCTCGACGCCGTCCAGCAGACGCCAGTTGCCCTCGAGCGCCGCCTCGGCCCGCGCGACCAGCCGGTCGGTCTCCTCGCCACCCGCGCGCTCGCGTAGGAGCTGCGCCGACTGAGCCGCATGCTCGTGGTCGCGCTCGGAGTGCAGCTCGAAGTACGCCGTCGCCGGCTCGTCGGTGCCCATCCCGTAGTGCTCGCCCAGTCCGTCCAGCTTGGTCTGCGAGATCGCCGGCTGCGCCGACTCGACCGCGTACAGCACCGCGAGGCGCTCGAGCAGATCGTCGCCGGCCGTCCACGCCTCGGCGCAGGCCGCGGTCTGCGGCAGCGCCGGACGGTCGGTCTCGGCGCTCAGCGCCGCGGCGAAGTCGTCCCACAGCGAGACGTGGGCGCGCTCCTCGGCGGTGTGCTCGTCGAGCTCCGCGCGCAGCGACGGATCCGCGGCCCGGGCCGCGCCGGCGGTGGCCTCGGCGAGTGCGACGACCGCGTGGCGGTACTCGCCGGCGTAGAACGCGAGCTCCGAGCGCTCGAGCTCACCGGCGCTCCAGCGCACGTAGAAGGGATGCTCCAGAACGTTCCAGTGCTCACGTACGGCGTCGAGGCGGTCGATGACGTCCACGGGATGCCTTCCTCTCGGGTTGGGTGAGCGAAGTTCTATGCGATCGCGGTCGGCGAGGTCGGCCCGCCTCAGGCGGGTGAGCGCGCGCTCTAACCTGAGGCTTAACCACCGAGACTAATCTCCCTTCGCGTCATGGCCAACTTCATCTGCCCCAACTGCGGCAACCGGCTCGCCTCCAGCGAGCGCACCGCCGGCTTCGGATCGCGCCCGAAGAGCTGCCCCAAGTGCGGGTTCGGGTTCCTTTTCGAGCTGCTCGACGACTACTACCCGGCGCCGACGGCGGCCTTCTTCGTCTGCGACCGGGAGGGCCGGGTCATCGGAGCGGGCCGCGGCTCCCGCGAGCTCACCGGTCTCGGCGACCAGGACGTCATCGGGCGCGCCGTGCGCGAGGTTCTCGGGCTCCAGTTCGAGAACGGCTCGGACCACATCGGCACCGCGCTCGAGTGGGGGGTGCGGGTGCTCGACAAGCCGGTGACCGTCCACGCGGAAGGTGACCGCCCCGAACCGGCGAAGGCCGACATCTTCCCCGCCTACGACGAGGACGGGGGACTCCTGCTCGTCCTCACCCCCACGTGACGGAAAAAGCGCCGTGACCGCTCGCCCCTCCTGACCGCATGACCTCGTGACCAGCCGCCGCCGCAACCTCGCGATCATCGCGCTCGTGCTCACGCTGCTCGGCGGCGCGATCGCGGTCATCCTCACCCAGCCCACGCGACTCGGGCTCGACCTGCGCGGGGGCGTCGAGCTCGTCTACGAGGCCCGGCCGACCCCCAAGGTTCCGGAGATCACGCCGCAGGCGGTCGATGACGCGATCTCCACCATCCGCCGCCGCACCGACGCCCTCGGCGTCTCCGAGCCGGAGATCGCGCGTTCGGGAGCCAACCAGATCGAGGTCGCCCTGCCCGACGTCGACAACGCCCAGCGCGCGATCGAGCAGGTCGGTACCACGGCGCAGCTGCAGTTCTACGACTGGGAGCCGAACCTGATCCTCGAGGACGAGGAGGGCGGCGGCACGATCCGCGCGCTCGAGGCCATCCAGCAGCAGTCGACCGCGGCCCAGGAGCGCCCGCAGCCGAGCCTGTTCGAAGCGGTACAGCTGGCCGGCAAGGCCCAGCCCACGCCAGAGGAGGCCGACCTCCCGCCGGGCGGGCCGGCCCCATCGGTCGCCCGGCGCTTCGGCAACGACCGCCGCGCGCTGCTCGAGTTCTACGACCGCCGCAACGACTCCGGCGGCGACAAGTACTACCTGTTCGGGCCCGGCTCCGGGCCGACCCGCCCACCGCTCGCCGGGCCCGCCTCCACCTGCCGGGAGCTGCTCTCCGAGCTGATCGACAACGCGCCCGAGGGAAACCGCGGCCAGCGCACGCCGCCTCCCGGCAGCGAGTGCCAGGCCGAGCTGCGTGCGCTCGGCACCGCCGGCCCGCCCGCGGGCAGCCAGGTGCTCAGGGTCCCGCGCGGCATCGCCGTGGTGCAGGCCCAGCGCCCCGAGAACCTGCCCGAGACCGCCCAGGTCTCGCAGTACTGGGTGATCGAGGACGACTCGGAGCTCTCGGGCAGCGAGGTGCGCAACCCCGAGCAGAACACCGACCCTCAGACCAACTCGCCGGTGGTGACCATGGAGTTCACCGACACCGGCCAGCGTGCCTTCCAGCAGGTCACCCAGCGGATCGCCCAGCGCGGGTCGGAGACCCTGCTGCCGCCCGGGTCCTCGCCGGACGCCGCATTCCAGCGCTTCGCCATCACCCTCGACAACCAGATCATCTCGCTGGCGACGATCAACTTCCGCGAGAACCCCGAGGGGATCGACGGGCGCACCGGCGCGCAGATCACCGGCATCGGCAATATCGAGGAGACCCAGGACCTCGCGGACTCGCTGCGCATCGGCGCTCTGCCGATCGATCTTGCGCTCGTCTCCAACACGCAGATATCGGCCACGCTGGGCCAGCAGGCGCTCAACCAGGGGGTGATCGCCGCCGGCGCCGGGCTGCTGCTCGTCCTGCTCTTCCTAGTCGCCTTCTACCGCGTGCTCGGCGTGGTGGCGAGCGTCACGCTGGTCCTCTACGCGGTTTTCCTGTTCGCTCTGGTCAAGCTGATCCCGATCACGCTGACCCTGCCCGGCATCGCGGGTCTGATCCTGACTCTGGGGGTGGCGGCCGACGCCAACATCGTGATCTTCGAGCGCGTGAAGGAGGAGGCGCGGGCGGGCGCGTCCGTCGCACGCGCCATCACAGCGGGGTACGGCAAGGCGCTGCGAACGATCGCCGACGCCAACGTGGTGACGATCGGCGTCGCCTTCATCCTGTTCGTGATCGCCACCGGCGGCGTCAAGGGCTTCGCGCTCGGACTCGGCGTCGGCACGCTCGTGTCGCTGTTCACCGCCGTGCTCGCGACCTCGGCCATCCTCGGCTCGCTGGGTCGCACGCGCTTCCTGCGCTCGCGCGGAGCGCTCGGGGCCGGGGGAGAGGGCGTGCGCTGGAGCTTCGACTTCATCGGCGCGTCGAAGTGGTTCTTCTCGGTCTCGGGGCTGATCGTCGCCGCCGGTGCGCTGGCGATCGCCGGACTCGGGATCAACTTCGGCATCGACTTCGAGGGCGGGACACGGATCCAGACGCCGCTCGAGCGACCGGCGAACGTCGATCAGGTCCGTCAGGCGCTCCCACCCGGGCTGCAGAACGCGGAGGTCCAGTCGGTCGAGGACCCCGAGCTCGGCGCCAACGTGGTGCAGATCTCGACCGAGGAGCTGCGCCCGGGCCAGGAGCAGCAGGTCCAGAACGCGCTCGACGACGCCTTCGGGGTCGACCAGGCCGAGTTCACGACCAGCTCGATCGGCCCGACCTTCGGCGCCCAGATCGCGCGGA
>CADCVU010000191.1 GCA_902806245.1 uncultured Solirubrobacterales bacterium | reverse complement strand
TTTTGGCTAGGCCGCGAGGGCGTACTCGTGAGAGTCGCCAATTATGGTTTTCCCGGTTGTTTTACGAGGCCTACCGGGGACCTCGGCTCGCAACTGTTCCCACGGATCGTCCACGTCGAAGCCTGTCGTCCCCGTGAGCTGCACGTCCATTCTAGCTCGGCGCACCAAGCCTCGAGTTGAGTCGCCCTCGCTGCGATAATCAAGGCATGTCGGAGAGCTTCGAGAGCAGGCCCCAGCCGATGGCGACCACCGCTGCGGACCGCTCATCGTGGCCCGACCCCGGCGGTGCCGCTGCCGCGCCCGGCGCCTCCTGGGCCACCGGCGGAAGCACGCCCGCGTGGGGAGAGCCGGCGCCCCAGCTCGCCTACCCGGAGGGTGCCGGCCCCACCGCCGCACCGCCGGCGAAGCCGAAGTGGAAGCGCTGGCTCGGCCCCGTCATCGCCATCGGCGCGCTCCTGCTCAAGTTCGGGGCAAAGCTCAAGTTCGTCCTCCTGCTGCTGCCGAAGATCAAGCTTTTCACGACCTCGGCGTCGATGCTCGTCTCCATCGGCGCCTACGCGCTGATCTGGGGCTGGAGCTTCGCGGTCGGCTTCGTCCTGCTGCTGCTCGTGCACGAGATGGGCCACGTCTTCCAGCTCCGCCGCGAGGGCATCAAGGCCTCGGCGCCGCTGTTCATCCCCTTCCTGGGCGCGGCGGTGGCGATGAAGCAGATGCCCAGGGACGCGGCCGCCGAGGCGCGCGTGGGGCTGGCCGGCCCCATCCTCGGCACGCTCGGCTGCCTGATCCCGTGGGCGCTCTACGCGCTCACCGGCAACGAGCTCTTCCAGGCACTCGCCTTTGTCGGCTTCTTCCTCAACCTGTTCAACCTGCTGCCGGTGCTCCCGCTCGACGGCGGACGCGCGATGGCCGCGCTGACGCCGTGGATGTGGCTCGTCGGCTTCGCGATGCTCGTGGCCGCGGCGATCTTCTTCCCGAACCCGATCATGCTGATCATCCTGCTCTTCGGCGGGATGGAGACCTGGCGGCGCTGGAAGGCGCGCAACACCGACGAGGGCAAGCGCTACCACGAGGTGCGCCCGCGCGACCGAGCGCTGGTCGGGGTGACCTACGTCGGGCTGGCCATCGCGCTGGCGGTGGGGATGGAGCTCACCTTCGTGGCGCGCAGCCTGAGCAGCTTCTAGCCGCAGCGCGCCGCGCGTGTCGCGTCAGGTCGCCCTCCTGCGCGGGATCAACCTCGGCGCGACACGGCGCGTTCCCATGCACGATCTGCGCAGCGCTCTCGAGGACGCGGGCCACGAGGACGTGCGCACCCTGCTTCAGAGCGGCAACGTCGTGCTGGAGAGCACCGCCGACCCGGCTGCGCTCGAGCGCGACCTCGCCGCGCCGCTGCACGCGGCCTTCGGCTTCGAGATCGCCGTCCTCGTACGCACGCGCGACGAGCTCGCCGAGGTCATCGCCCGCGACCCGTTCGCCGGCGTTGCCGACGACCCGGCGCGCTACCAGGTGAGCTTCCTGTCGGCCGAGCCTGAGGCCGCTCGCGCCGAGGAGCTCGAGCGCGCGGCCCTCGCGCCCGAGCGCGTCGCCGTGCTCGGCCGCGAGGTCTACGCCTGGCACCCCGGAGGCGTCGGGCGCTCGGAGCTGGCCAAGTCGATCACCGCTCGGCGCCTCGGCGTCGAGGTCACCGCGCGCAACTGGCGCACGCTCACCAAGCTCCTCGAACTGGCCGACGCGGCCTAGCTCGCGTTCGCCTCACGCTCGCCGCGACGCGCGAGGGCGAGTCCGCCGAGCAGGAGGATCGCTCCGAAGCCCAGAAACGCGAGGTCCAGGACCGGCGTGTCGGCCTTGACGTGGTGGATGCCGAGGATGTGGTGGTCGACGACGCCTTCGACGAGGTTGAAGCTGCCCCAACCGGCGAGCAGCAGGCCGACGAGCATGCGAGTCGACCAGGCGAGTCCGCTCCCGACCCGAGAGGCGAGGATGAGCAGGCCGGAAGCGGTGGCGATGAAGGTCGCCGCGTGGAAGAGCCCGTCCCAGAGCGTGTTGACCTCGAGACCCGCCACCGTGGTCGCGGGGTAGCTGCCCTCGCTGGTGAGCATGTGATGCCACTGGAGGACCTGGTGGAGCAGGATGCCGTCGACGAAGCCGCCGAGCCCGACGCCAAGGAGCAGGCCCGGGAGGATCAGGCCGGACGCAGAAGCGGGACGGACGTGAGCGGTCGTCGCCGTCGCGGCCTGCAATGGGGATCCCATGCGGCCGAACTACCCGCTGCGGTCGCCGCTAGGCGCGACCCGCGGCCGCGACGTCGTGGCCCGCGTCGACGGACTCAGCTCCGCTCGGCCAGCGCGCGGTCGATCTCGCGCTTCTGCTCACGCTCCTTGAGGTCGCGGCGGCGGTCGATCCCCGTCTTGCCCCGCCCGAGCGCGATCTCGACCTTGGCCCACGGCCCGCGGAAGTAGACCCGCGTGGGCACGAGCGTGAACCCCTTCTCGCTGGTCTGGCCGACCAGCCGCTCGAGCTCGCGGCGGTTCAGCAGCAGCTTGCGCACACGCTCGGGCTCGTGGTTCTCACGCGCGGCCGGCCGGTAGGGCGCGATGTACATGCGGTGCAGCCACAGCTCGCCCTCGTACAGCGCTGCGTAGGCGTCCTTGAGCTGGCCGCCGCCCTCGCGCAGCGACTTGACCTCCGGCCCGAGAAGCTCGATCCCACACTCCCACCGGTCGAGCAGCTCGTAGCGAAAGGAGGCCTGGCGGTTGGTGGCGACGTCGCCCGGTGCCGCCTTGCGCTTGCCGCTCTTGGCCACGGCGAACCGCTCTAGCGCCGGTCCGAGGGCGCGGGCGCGAGGTCCACGCGCCCGCGGGGCGCGTCGACGCGCTCGACCTCGACGGTCACCGACTCGCCGAAGCGCAGCATCCGGCCGGTGTCCTCGCCCACGAGCGCGGTCTCCTCGTCGTTCAGCGACCACCACTCCGAGCCACCGATCCGCCGCGCCGGCAGGAAGCCCTCGAAGCCCTTGTCGCCGAAGCGCACGAACGCGCCCTTGCCGATCACCCCGACGACCTCGCCGTCGAAGGCGCGAGCCTCGGGTGCCTCGGCCAGAACCCGCTCGAGCAGAAAGGCGCTGCACACGTCCGCGGCGTCGCGCTCGACCTTGAGGGCCTCGCGCTCGGCCTGCGAGCAGTGCAGAGCGACGTCGGGGAGCGCCTCGGCGCGCGGGGCGAGGTCGTCGAGGCCGAGCGAGCCGAGCAGCGCGCGGTGGCAGACCAGGTCCGGGTAGCGGCGGATCGGCGAGGTGAAGTGTGAGTAGCGCGCGCTGCCGAGGCCGGCGTGGCCGAGGTTGCGCGGCGAGTAGGCGGCCTGCTTGAGCGAGCGCAGGATCAGGCTGGTCAGCCCCTCGCGACCGCGCCCGTCCTGGCGGCGCAGCCACGCCGCCAGCAGGCGGCTTACCTCGGCCACGAGCTCCGCGGCCTGCTGGGGGCTCATGTGCTCGGCCACCGGCGGCGTCGGCACGCCGAGGCTCGCGAGCTTGTCGACGAGGCGCTCGATGGCCGCCGGGTCGGGCCGCTCGTGCACGCGGTAGAGAGTGGGAACGCGCCGGTCGGCCAGGTGGCCCGCGACCTGCTCGTTGGCCAGGATCATCAGGTGCTCGATCAGCTCGTGGGCTTCGGTCTGGGCCTCATGGACGACGTCGGTCACGTTGCCGTCGCCGTCGAAGACGAAGCTGGGCTCGGCGGAGCTGACCTCGAGCGCGGTGCCGCCCCCGGCGCGCCGCGCTCGCAGGGCGGCGGCGACCGCTCGGGCGGAGCTCAACGGCTCGCCCCAGGGCTCGGAGGCCTGGCGTCGCCCGGCGAAGACCTCGTCGACCTCGTCGTAGGTGAGGCGTGCGTCGCTGCGGATGGTGGAGCGATAGAAGCTCGCCGAGGCCACCGCCGCCTCGCGCACCAGCAGCTCGACGGTTACCGCGGCGCGGTCCTCGCCGGGGACGAGGCTGCACGCGTCGCTCGACAGCACGTGCGGCAGCATGGGCTCGACCGCGCCCGGCACGTAGACGCTCGTGGCCCGGCGCAGGGCCTCGGTGTCGAGCGCGCCCCCCGGCCGCGCGTGGGCGCTCACGTCGGCGATGTGGATCCACACGCGGATGTCGCCGTCATCCTCGCGGCGGGCCGAGACCGCGTCGTCGAAGTCCTTGGCGGTTTCCGGATCGATGGTGAAGGTGGCGAGGTCGGTCAGGTCGCGGCGCGCGCCGTTCCAGGCCGGCGCCACGGCCGACTCGCTCGCCTCGGCCTCGGCGTGCTGGGGGTAGACGCGCCGCAGGCCGCGGTCGAGCATCAACCCCTCGAGCACGTCGCGGACGCGGTCGGGTCGGCCGAGGCGGCGCACCACCCGCACGCCTCGCTTGCCGAAGCCGAGCAGCACGAGCTCGCCGGCCTCGGCCCCGCCCCGGGCGCGGCCGTCGATCGAATGGCGAGGGCCGCGCTCGAACAGCGGCTCGGCCACGAGCAGGCGACCGCGGCGCTCGAGGACGGCGACGGCAGGCTCGGTGGCCGCGGCGCGAGGCCCACCCGAGGCGCTCGAGTTGCGCTCCGGGCGCGCGTTCGCCGGCCGAGCGCCCTTCGCGCCGCGGTCGGCACGCCCGGCGGAACCGCGGGCTCCGCCCGCGATGCGCTCCTGGCCGTTGCGACGGCTGTCCTTGGACGGCGGGCCTCCGCGCGAGCGCCGGCGGGCCGGCGCTCGGCCGCCCCCACCGCCGCGGGGCGAGCTCATCGAACCTGCGAGGCGAGCGCGCGGAGCGCGACCGGCAGCCCCTCGTCGCGCGGAGTGCGCGGATCGTCGCGCGCCTTGGTCTTGGGCACGATCCCCGTGGCGTCGATGTTCTCGCCGCTCGGCAGGAAGTAGCGGCCCACCGTCAGGTCGAGCGCCCCGCCGTTCGAGAGCGGTTCGACC
>CADCVU010000190.1 GCA_902806245.1 uncultured Solirubrobacterales bacterium | reverse complement strand
CCGCTCGAGGCCCCACCGCGGGCCGGCCGTCGGGCGCGCGCGGCCGCCGCGCCGCCCGGCGCGCCGCGAGTCTCGGGATCGAGCGGCCGAGTCGCGCCGCCGAGCGTGCGGGTCTCGAGGTCCGCGAGGTCGTCGTCGGAGTCGAGTCGGTCGGTCGGCGCCGCTGTGGCAGAGTTCTCGGTCTCGACCCGCCGGGTCTCGGCGTCCCCGCCGGCGCCATCGGCGAGGCTCTGGGTCTCGAGGTCGCGCTCCGGCGAATCGGTCTCGAGCCGCCGGGTCTCCGGGTCCGCCGGTCCCGCGGCCGCGGGCTCCGGGCCCCAAGACTGAGCAGTGGCCGCGACGGTCTGCGGCTCGGCCGACCGCGGCTCGGCGGCGGATCGGCCCTCGGTGACCGCCGCACCACCGGCGCCCGCCGCCGCGGCGACCGAGCTCCCCGTTCGCCATCCCGAGCGCTTGTCGGAGATGACCCGCGCCGGACGGTGGAAGGCCTCGCGCAGCAGTGGGACGAAGATGGCCATGAGGGCGGCCGCCATCGCCGAGCCCGACTCCGAGAACAGCGAGACGAGCACCGCGGCGGCGGCGGAGGCCAGCGCGGCGACGATCAGGGTCAACAGCGAGAGGCTGTCGCCTTCGGCGCTCTTGGTCCCGGCGGCCACCTCAGGTCCCTTCGAGGGAGGTGGCCTGCACTTGAGTGGCGACGGCGCTCACTTCCTCCGTCCGAGAGTCGGGTCCGCAGCCGTATATAGCAGTCTCCGCGCGGAATGGTGTGGCGAGCGCCACAGCGGCGGAACCGCCTCTCGGACGCAGGGTCGGCGGAGCGTTACGGTGTGCCGTCAAGACCATGCACGAGCTTCTTCCCGGCCTCTTTCACTGGACCGCGCACCACGAGCGCATCGGCATGGACGTCAGCTCGTACTTCCTCGCGGGCGAGACGCTGACCCTGCTCGACCCCATGCCTCCACCGGAGGGCGTGGAGGCGGTCGGGCGGCCCGCGGCCATCGTCCTCACCACCCGCCACCACCTGCGCCACGCCGAGCGATTCGCCGCCGAGTTCGGCTGCCCGATCCTCTGCCACGAGGACGGGCTGCACGAGTTCGCCGACGGCGGGCCGAACGTGACGGGCTTCCGCTTCGGCGACGAGCTGCGCCCGGGCCTCGAAGCGCTCGAGATGGACGCGATCTCGCCCGACGACACCGCCCTCCACGTCGCGGCCGGCGACGGAGCCCTCGCCTTTGCCGACGCGATCATCCGCTACGGGGGAGAGATCGGCTTCGTGCCCGACCACCTGATCGGCGACGACCCCGAGGGCGTCAAGCGCCGCGTGCGCGAGGCGCTCGAGCCGATGCTCGAGCGCGACTTCGACACGCTGCTGTTCGCTCACGGCGATCCGCTCGTGGGCGGTGGCCGCCAGGCGCTCGAGCGCTTCGTCGCCGGCTGAGACGAGCGGATCGCGCTAGGTTCGCCTCGCGGTGGGCCGAGCGGACGACTACGGGCTATCCGACCGGCCGAGCTGGCGCTCGGTCGACTGGGGCGCTCACCTCCGCCGCGCCGAGGTCGCCGGGGCCTCGGTCGCCTACCTCGACCTGGGTGAGGGCGACGGTGCGCCGGTCGTGCTCGTCCACGGCCTCGGCGGTCGGTGGAGCAACTGGCTCGAGAACATCGCGGTGCTGGCCCGGGAGCGGCGCGTCGTCGCGCTCGATCTTCCCGGCTTCGGCGACTCGGCTATGCCGGCCGAGGAGATCTCGGTCTCCGGCTACGCCCGCGTGGTCGACGGGCTCTGCGAGCACCTCGGTCTCGGTCCCGTGGTCGTCGTCGGGAACTCGATGGGCGGCTTCGTCGCGGCCGAGCTCGCCGTCGCCTCTCCGCAGCGGGTTGAACGCCTCGTGCTCGTCGACGCCGCCGGGATGGTGCCCACCGCCCGCCATCGCCACCGCAGCGTCGCGGTCCTCGAGCTGACCGGCTTCCTCGGCGCCCGGCTGGCCGCGAGCTACCGGTCGGTGGCCGCCCGACCGCGGCTGCGGCGGCTCGCCCTCGGCATGGTCGCGCACCGGCCCGAGCGGCTGAGCCCCGACCTGGTGCTCGAGGGCCTGCTCACCTCGTTCACGCCGGCGTACCGCCAAGCCCTCCACGCCACGCTCGGATACCTCAGCTGGGAGTGGGCCGAGCGGCTGGGCGCGGTCCGCGCTCCGACGCTGGTCCTCTGGGGCGACCGCGACGCGATCATCCCGGTCGGGCACGCCGATGAGTACGCGCGGCGGATCGCCGGCGCCCGCTCGCTCGTCCTCGCCGACACCGGGCACATCCCGATGGTCGAGCGCCCGCGCAGCTTCAACCGGGCGCTGCTCGAGTTCCTGGCCGAGCCGCCCGCGCCGCCGCGGGACGTACGCGCGTGAGCACGCGACGCCGGATCAGGGTCGTCGCGGCGCGCTGAAGAACACCGCCGCGCCGACGGCGGCCACACCCGCGCCGATCCAGAACAGCTCTCCGGCGCCGCGCACCCCGACCGTGAGCCCGGCGATCACCGCGCCGACGATCAGCAGCGGCATGCCGATCTCCCACCGCCGCCCTCCGGCGATGCCGCCCATCGAAGGCCTGCGACGGCGCCTGGGCACGCTCTCGCCTCAGCGGTCGACGGTCGACATGTCCGGGTAGCGATCACCCGAGGCCGCGCCCGCCGGCGCCGCCGCGTCGATGAGCTCGAGGTCGTCGGCCGTCAGGTCGATCTCGCTCGCGGCAATGTTCTCGTCGAGGTAGGAGCGCCGCTTCGTGCCGGGGATGGGAACGATGTCCTCGCCGCGGTGAAGCACCCACGCGAGCGCGAGCTGGCTGGGGCTGACGCCCTTCTCCTCGGCGATCTCGCCGACGCGGTCGACCAGCTCGAGGTTGCGCTCGAAGTTCTCGCCCTGGAAGCGCGGCGAGCGGCGGCGGAAGTCGTTGTCCTCGAGATCGTCGAGCGAGCGGATCGAGCCCGACAGGAACCCGCGACCGAGCGGGCTGTAGGCCACGAAGCCGATCCCGAGCTCGCGCACGGTCGGCAGCAGCGCGTCCTCGGGGTCGCGGCTCCACAGCGAGTACTCGGTCTGCAGCGCGGTGACCGGGTGGACGGCGTGGGCGCGGCGGACCGTCTCGGGCGCGGCCTCGGAGATCCCGAGGTACTTGACCTTGCCCGCGTCGACGAGCTCGGCCATCGCTCCGAAGGTCTCCTCGATCGGGACCTCGTTGTCGACGCGGTGCTGGTAGTAGAGGTCGATGAAGTCGATGCCGAGGCGCTCGAGCGACGCGTCGCAGGCCTGGCGCACGTAGTCCGGGCTGCCGTTGATGCCGAGGAAGCTGCCGTCGTCGCCGCGCTGGTTGCCGAACTTCGTGGCCACGACCACCCACTCGCGGCGCTCGCGCACCGCGCGGCCCACGAGCTTCTCGTTGATGAACGGCCCGTACATGTCGGCGGTGTCGAGGAAGTTCCCGCCGACGTCGAGGTAGCGGTGGATCGTGGCGATCGCCTCGTCCTCGTCGGAGGTCCCGTAGAACTCCGACATCCCCATGCATCCGAGGCCCTGCTCGGAGACCTCGAGTCCCTGGCTGCCCAGTGTGCGCTTGTCCATGTCGGTCTCCCATCGCCCGCCCACGGGCCGGCGGCTTGCTTATCTCGGATGAGTCGTCTGTTGCGTGCCCGGCGCACGGCGCGCCGAAACGAGCGCGCGCTCGCCTACTCGACCCGCTCGCCGTCGACCTCGGTCTCGATCCCCTGGCCGTGGAAGCAGAGGTGATCGCGGACCCTGCGGGCGTCGTCGTAGGGCTCCGGGTAGAGGAGCGCTCCGTCCTCGATCCAGCGCTCGCCCACGGTCAGCGAGTGGTAAGAGGCCACGCCCTTGTACGGACACGTGGTGTGCTTGGCGCTCGGGCCGAGGACCTCGCGGCGCACGTCGTCCGGGTCGATGTAGAAGCGGTTGGGCAGGCCGGTCTCCGACAGCAGCTTGGGTCGGTCGGTCTCGGCCACGACCTCCCCGTCTACCAGCACGCGCACCCCCCGGCTCGAGTCGCGCACGTCGATGCGGTGGTAGGGGTCGCGCACGTGACCGCGCACCTCATCGTACTCGTCGAACCAGGCGTCCATCGCGTTCCAGTGGACGGCGACGTGGTCGCGCAACCACGCGGCCTCCTCGAGCGGCTCGGAGTAACCCCAGACCGCGTTCTCGGCCGTCCGATCGCCGGCCCGGACCGACCAGTGGGAGGCATCGCCCTTGTACGGGCAGTGGGTGGTGTGGTCGCTCGCCTCGAGCAGGTCCTCCCTCACGTCCCGGCGGGGCACGTAGAGCTGGGGCAGGTGGGCGCTCTCGTGCAGGAGCTTCGCGCGCTTCGAGTCGAGCACGGCCTGCGAGCCGAGGAACGCGCGCACGCGCCGGGGAAAGTTTCGAACAGGAGCCGGTGCTCCGGTCCCTCGACGCGGTAGTTGGTCGCGTCGGGCGGGGTCGCGGATAGCGGTCCCCTGGAGAGGGTGAGGGTCATGGTCGGCGGTCCTGTGCGTTCGGGGGTCGAGAACAGGGTTCCCGGCAGATCCCGACGGCACGCGCGAGGACAGCGGCTCGAGGCGCCCCGCGCCGCGACCGCAATGAATATTTAGCCAGGTCAATGTTTAGGACGCTATGGTTTACGAGCGATGACGACGACAGCGCCCGCCGACCGATCGCCTGCCACCACCGCCGAGGAGTTCACCGCCGCGTGGGAGGCCTTCGGGCTGGCCACGCGACGAGCGCGGGCCCGCCTCGGCCGCGAGGACGGCATCGACCTCACCGCGTCGCAGCTGCACCTGCTCGAGCCGCTCGCCGCGGGCGAGGGGCTGACCGTGGGACGGCTGGCCGAGGCCGCCGGCGTATCGCCCCCGACCGCCACGCGCATGCTCGACGGCCTCGAGCGTCGCGCCGTCGTCGTTCGCAGTGCTCACGGCGAGGATCGCCGCTGCGTGAACGTGCGCCTGACCAACTCGGGTAGCGAGCTGGTGCGCCGCAAGCGCGCAGCCGTCGCCGCCCGGCGCGCCGAGCTCTTCGCGCGCCTCGACCCGGCGGAGGCCGACGAGGCGACCCGCCTCTTGAGCCGACTCGCCGATCTCGTCGACGAGCTTTGAGCTCGCCTCGAGCGCGACCCGGCGTGACCGACGACACCCCGCCGCCCTCCGCGGAGACGAGGACCGGCTGGCGCTCGATTCTGCTCCTGCTCACGGTCGCCGGCACCTCCTTTGCGCTCATGCAGACGCTGGTGGTCCCGGCGCTGCCCTTCTTCCAGCGCGAGTTCGGCACGACCGCGAACGCCGTGACCTGGCTCGCCACCGGCTTCCTGCTCTCCTCCTCGGTGCTCACCCCGGTGATCGGCAAGCTCGGCGACACCTACGGCAAGAAGCGACTGCTCGTGATCTCGCTCGTGGTCTTCGGGGTCGGGGCGCTGGGCGCAGCCCTGGCCTGGAGCCTCGAGTCGCTGATCGCCTGTCGCATCCTCCAGGGCGCCGGCGCCGCCGTCTTCCCGCTCTCCTTTGGGATCATCCGCGACGAGTTCCCGCCGGAGAAGGTCGGGCTCGGCATCGGCATCGTCTCCTCGGTCTTCGGGGCCGGCGGAGGCGTCGGGCTCGTGACCAGCGGGATCATCCTCGAGTACCTCGACTGGCACTGGCTCTTCCTCATCGGGGGGATTCCCGTGCTCCTGGCCGCGGCGGTGATCGCCCGCCACGTGCCGGAGTCGCGGACGCTGACGCCGACGAAGCCCGACTACGCCGGAGCGTTCGCGCTCTCGCTGGCGCTCGCGACGCTGCTGCTCGGGATCAGCCAGGGCAACGCCTGGGGCTGGTCCTCGGCCGGGGTCATCGGCCTGCTCGTGGCCAGTGGGCTCCTGTTCGCTCTGTGGGTCGCCGTCGAGCGGCGCGTGCGCGAGCCCATGGTCGACCTGGCGATGCTCGCCCGCCCCAAGATGGCGGCTACCAACGCGATCACATTCCTCGTCGGCTTCGCCATGTTCTCGACCTTCATCTCGCTACCGAACTTCGTGCAGATGCCGGCCGGGCTGTCGGCCGGCCTCGCCGAGCGGGCGGGCTACGGCTTCGGGGCGTCGCCGATCGAGTCAGGCCTGTTCTTCGTGCCGTCCTCGGTGGCCATGCTCTTCGCCGGACCGATCGCGGGCTCGCTCGGATCGCGGTTCGGAGCGGCGCTGCCGCTGCGCATCGGGCTCGTCGCGGCGGGCTCCGGCCTCGGCCTGTTCGTGCTCGCCCACGACCAGCCGTGGCACATCTACCTGTCGATGGCTCTGCTCGGCGTGGGAATCGGCTTCTCCCTGGCCGCGGTGGGCAAGCTCGCCGTCGACAACGCTCGCTCGCGCGAGACCGGCGTCGCCTCGGCCATCAACACCATAATGCGCACGGTCGGCGCTGCCCTCGGTGCGCAGGTCGCCGCGACGATCATCTCGGCCAACGTGATCCCCGGGACGAGCGTGCCGGCCGAGACGGGCTTCACGGTCGCCTTCAGCATCGGAACGATCGCGGTCCTCGTGGCGCTAGTGCCGACGCTCCTGCTCACCCGCGAGGCCCGCCCCGGACGCACGGTGGGCGACCCGGAGCTCGAGGCCGCGACCTAGCCGGAGCCGTCGCACCCCCGCTCGTCGCCGCGGGGTTGAACCGGGGTCGAGCGGGGAATGATGTAGTTGCACGCCTCACTTGGGATGAGATGTGCCTTGGTCATGCGCGGGAGCCGCCGTCGGCTTTATCGATGTCGGCTCCCTCGCCGTTGTGAGACCGATCGCGCGGGCTCGGCGCGAACACCTCCAGGCCCCGCCCGGGTGGCGGCGGTGGCAGCTGTCGCCACTCGGTGAGCTTCCCGTCGCGGACGGTGAACCGAACCTCGGCCTCGCCGCTGCACGGGGTCTGGCCGTCGCGCAGGCGGAAGCTGGCGAGCGAGCCGCGCCGCTCGGCCACGACGCGGGTCACCTCGGCGCGACAGGGCAGCGAGGCGCTGAATCGCGCCGCGTCGGCGGGTCCGCGCAGGCGCATCTCCTCGACCTGTTGGACCACCGCGTTGGGGGCGAAGAAGGCGCCGGCGCGGTCGTAGTCGCTGGCGTTGACCGCCCGGTTCCACCCGCGGATCACCGCCTCGGGGTCGGAATCGGACGCGCCGCTGCAGCCACCGACGGCGCCCAGCATGGCCAGGAGGGCGAGGGCAGGCGCGCGGACGATCACCCGCGCGGCCCTTGGTCGGAGGAGTAAGCGGCGGTCCTCCGCGAGGCCGAGTGGACCGGTGTCCGGTCTCGTCCCACGGCGTTCAAGGGTGAGCGATGGGACTCGAACCCACGACCGCCTGGACCACAACCAGGAGCTCTACCAACTGAGCTACGCCCACCAGGGTGCCCGGAATCTAGCAACGCCTCAGGCCCTGCTCCGGCGCCGGAACACGTCGTCGGCGATCGAATCGACGCGGTCGAGAAAGAGGATCCCGTCGAGGTGGTCGAGCTCGTGCTGGAGGCAGCGCGCCTCGAAGCCCCCGGACTCGACGACGAGCGGCTCGCCCTCCGCGGAGAGCGCCTCGACCGTGACCGCGACCGCGCGCCGGACGTTCGCGGTCAGCTCGGGAATGCTGAGGCAGCCCTCGCGCGCCACCTCCGCCCCACTCGCGGCGACGATCCGCGGGTTGACGAGGACGAGCAGGCCGCTGCCGCCCTCGCCCTTCGGGTGCTCGGAGACGTCGACGGCGAACATCCGCACCGGCTCGGCGATCTGCGGCGCGGCGACGCCCACGCAACGCGGGAAAGAGTGCATGGTCTCGACCAGGTCGGCGGCGACGCGGGCTGCGCGCTCGCCCTCTCCGGCGCCGAGCTCGGGCGCCCGGGCCTTGAGCGCCGGATGCGGGTAGCGCAGGACCTCGCGTACGGCCATGGCCCCGGCCGTTGCGAGCGCCTCAGAGCGCGTCGCGCTCGAGCGCGCGGAAGCTGACCTCGACGCCCTGGGCGCGACCGACCTCGGCCAGCGCACCCTCGAGAACCGCGGCCTCGTCCTCACCGGCCACCGCGAGCTCGAGGGCCATGGCGTAGAGAGGCTCGGCCTGAGGCGCGTCGACCAGCCGGGTGGTCAGGTCGGTGATGTTCACGCCGTGCTCGGAGACCGCGGCGGCCACCGCGTGGACTATGCCCGGATGGTCGGCGCCGTAGACGCTGACGATGTGGGTCGCCGCCGAGGCGCCCGGCGATTCGACCTGGTCGGAGAGCTCGGTCAGGCTCAGCGCCTCGAGCCCGAGCTCCTCCCGGACCCGCCCGAGGTCGTCGTCGAGGCCGGCGAGCTCGAGCTCCGCCGGCCCCGCGAGCACCAGCACCATCGCGAACTCGCCGCGCAGGATGGCCATGCGCGAGTCCTCGACGTTGACGTGGTGAGCGACGAGCACGCCCGTCACCGCGGCGACGATACCCGGGCGGTCACGACCGAGGGCGGCGAGGGCGAGGGGTCGCACGCGCGTCCCCCGAACCGCGTCTACCTGACCGGCATGACGTCGCGCTCTTCGGCGACGGCCTCGACGGTCTCGGCCTCCGGCTCACGCTCCTCGCGGGCGCACTCGATCCGAAACGCTCCGGTTCCGAGCTCGGCGTCCGAGCGGATCGGCAGGCCCCGGATCGTGTCCCAGCCGAGCCGGTCGACCTCGAACGGATTCATGACCACTGCGGTGGCCGGCCACTCACACGTCTTGTTGTGCTGGTCGATCGCCCGCGAGATCGCCTCCAGGTTCTTGGCCTCCGAGCTCATGCCGCCACCGGTCCGCTGCTTCCTCCGGGCCTTGGGCTCGCCGCCGGCACGGCCGATTCCCGGGCCTCGAGCCGCGGCGTCGCCGCGGCGATCGTGCGCTCGAGCCCGTCGCGGACCGTGAACTCGGGAGTCCACCCGAGTAGGTCCCGCGCCCGGGCGATGTCGGGCTGACGCACCTTGGGGTCGTCGACCGGCAGCGCCTCGAAGACGATCTCCGCGCGCGAATCGGTCAGCTCGACGACCGCCTCGGCCATCTCCAGCAGGGTCATCTCGTGCGGGTTACCGAGGTTGACCGGCTCGTGCACGCCCGACTCGTTCAGCGCGACGAGCCCACGGATCAGGTCGTCGACGTAACAGAACGAGCGCGTCTGCGAGCCGTCGCCGAACACGGTGACCGGCTTGTCGGCCAGCGCCTGGCGCAGGAAGGTGGGTATTGCCCGGCCGTCGTTGGGGCGCATGCGCGGACCGAAGGTGTTGAAGATCCGCGCGATGCACGTGTCGAGGCCCTGCTGGCGCAGGTAGGCCATGGTCAGCGCCTCCGCGTAGCGCTTGGCCTCGTCGTAGACCCCGCGCGGGCCGATCGGGTTGACGTTGCCCCAGTAGCTCTCGGGCTGGGGATGGATCAGCGGGTCCCCGTAGACCTCGGAGGTCGAGGCGATCATGAAGCGGGCGCGCTTGCGCTTGGCGAGGCCGAGGGAGTTGTGAGTGCCGTAGGCGCCGACCTTGAGCGTGTGCAGCGGCAGCCTCGCGTAGTCGATCGGGCTGGCCGGCGAGGCCATGTGGTAGATGAAGTCGACCGGCTCGTCGATCTCGAAGTGCGTGGTGATGTCGAGATTGAGGAAGCGGAACTCCTCGCGCCGGATGTGACCGATGTTGGCGAGGTTGCCGGTCTCGAGGTTGTCGACGCAGATGACCCGATGGCCGCGCTCGAGCAGGTGGTCGCACAGGTGCGAGCCGAGGAAGCCGGCACCGCCGGTGACCAGGGAGGTCGGCATCACGGCCAAATCTACACGCCGCGACGTGCGCCCGAGTCCCTACTGGTAGAGCACGTGACGGGCGCGGGGAGCGCGGCCAGTGACGAGAGCCGCCAGACGCGGCTCGAGAGTCTCAACGCGCCCCCGGCAGGATTCGAACCTGCGACCTAGGGATTAGAAGTCCCTCGCTCTGATCCGCTGAGCTACGGAGGCGGACCGGACGACACCCCGGCGCTCGGGAGCGCGGGCCGACCGCCCGAGCGGGAATCCTAGTCGCGCGATCGGGTGGCGAGGGATGGTGGCGGCCGGGAACCGGGGCATGGTCCGTCGACCCGGTCGGTGGCCGAGAGTAGCGGCGCGTCGAGCTGCGCGCGCTCGTCTCCTCGATCGGGGCGGGCAGATTCGAACTGCCGACCCCCTGCTCCCAAAGCAGGTGCGCTACCAGGCTGCGCCACGCCCCGTGACCGCGAGTCTAGGCACACCTTCGGCCGAGGCCGGTAGGGTGCCGCCTCGCCGTGGCCGAGATCCGACCTCTCCACACCCTCCGCTACGACCTCGCCTCGGTCGGGGGTCTCGACGCGGTGATCGCCCCTCCCTACGACGTGATCGACGCCGAGCGCCGTGCCGCCCTCGTCGCTCGCAGCCCGTTCAACGTCGTGGAGGTGGATCTGCCCGAGCCCGCCACCGGCGGCGGCGACCCCTACATGCACGCCACCACCCTGCTCGAGGCCTGGCGCCAGGCGGGCGTCCTCGTGCGCGAGCGCGAGCCGGCCCTCTGGGCCCTCGCCCAGGACTTCGTCGCCCCCGACGGCACCCGCCACACCCGCCGCGGCTTCTTCGCGCGGGTGCGGGTGGAGGACTACGGGGCGGGCCGGATCCGCCCGCACGAGCGCACGCACCCCGGGCCCAAGGAGGACCGCTTGCGCCTCACGCGCGCCACCCGCACCAACCTCTCCCCCATCTTCAGCCTCTTCGACGATCCCGCCGGCGAGGCCTGGAGCGCGCTCGAGCCCGCCACGGCGCAGGAGCCGTTCGCGACGGCGACCGACGACGACGGTGTCGAGAACCGCCTCTGGCGCATCGGCGAGGAGAGCGCGATCGCGGCCGTGAGCCGCGCGCTGGCCGACCGCGAGCTGCTGATCGCCGACGGCCACCACCGCTACGAGACCGCGCGCCTCTACGCCCAGGAGATCGGCGGGGAGGGCGAGCACCGCTACGTCCTCATGTTCCTGTGCGCGCTCTCGGATCCCGGCCTCGCCGTCTTCCCCACCCACCGGCTCCTGAGCGGCCTCGACGAGTCGCGCCAGCAGGCGATCCGCGAGGTTGCGACGCGGGACTTCGAGGTGGAGCAGGTCGACCGCTCGCAGATCGAGCCCCCAGCCGACCCTGGTCGCGTGGCGTTCGGCTACATGGACTCCTTTCACCGCCAGGCATACCGCCTGACCCTCAAGGACCCGGGCGTCGCGGCCGCCGCGCTGCCCGAGCGCTCCGGGGCCTACCGCTCGCTCGACACCGCGGTGCTCGAGGCGCTGGTCTTGCGCGGGGCGCTCGGCCTGAGCGAGTACGACATCGCCGACCAGCGCAGCGTGAGCTACGCGAAGAGCACCCCCGCCGCTCTCGAGGCCGTCGAGTCCGGAGCCGTCGACGCCGCCTTCTTCATGCGCGCCACGCCGATCGAGCAGGTCCGAGCCGTGGCCGCCGCCGGCGAGTCGATGCCACCGAAGTCGACCTTCTTCTACCCCAAGGTCCCGACCGGGCTCGTGTTCAGCCCGCTCGAGTGACTGGCCCGAGTACCCTTGCCCCGCGCATGGTGAAGATCTACACCCGCGGCGGTGACGACGGCACCACGGGCCTCTGGTACGGGGGTCGGGTCGAGAAGTCGGGCGCACGCCCCGAGGCCTACGGGTCGGTCGACGAGGCCGGCGCGGCGCTCGGGCTCTGCCGCGCCGCGGCCAAGGACGACCCCGAGCTCCACGACGACCTCCTGCGCCTCCAGGGCGAGCTGTTCGTCGCCGGCGCCGAGCTCGCGACCGCGCCCGAGGCCGTCGGCCGCCTCGAGGAAGGGGTCTCGCGCGTGAGCGAGGACATGGTTGAGCGCCTCGAGCACGACATCGACCGCTACATGGATCGGGTCGATCTTCCGCCGAAGTTCGTCATCCCCGGCGGGACCGAGCTCTCGGCTCGCCTCGACCTCGCGCGCACGGCCGTGCGCCGGGCCGAGCGGCGGATCGTCTCGCTCAAGCTGGCCGGCGACCTCGAGGACGAGACCGTGCTGCGGTTCGTCAACCGCGCCTCGGATTTCCTCTTCGCCGCGGCGCGCTACGCCGACGAGCCCGAGCCCGAGCTGTTCGCGGGGCGCGCGTGAAGCCGTTCGTCCGCAAGCGCGACGAGCGGGAGCGGAAGATGCATGCGGTCTCGCGCCGTCGCGACGGCGCCGTGCGCAACGACGTCGAGATCCGCGAGCACCGCCTGGTCGCCGACGAGCTTCAAGACGAGGGCGGCGAGGACGAGGGGCCGAGCCCGCTCGAGCTCCTGGCCGGCAGCCTGGCCTCGTGCACGGCCATCACCATGCAGATGTACGCCGATCGCAAGGGCTGGGACATCGGCGAGCTGAGCGTCGGCGTCGACTACCAGCCCGCGCAGCGCGGCGCTCCGACCCGCTTCGAGCTGGTCGTCGAGCTGCCCAAGGAACTGCCCGAGGAGCAGCGCGAGAAGCTCATGCAGATCGCCGCCAAGTGCCCGGTGCACCGCACGCTCGAGGGCGAGGTAATGTTCGAGGAGCGCCTCGAGCTGAACTAGCGCGCGGGCGGGATCACCGTCGCGCCGGCGCGGCTCAACTCATCGACCGCCTCCGCGGTGGCGACGACGCCCTCCACGTCGATCCCCCGCGAGGCACCGGTGTCCACGGTGACCGCGAAGCCCTCTTCGAGCGCCCCCAGCGCGGTCCCGCGGACGCAGACGTTCGTGGCGAGCCCCGCGACGTAGACCGCGTCGATGGCCTTCTCACGAAGAAGGCGGCCGAGCTCCGGGCGCTCGAAGGCCGAGTAGCCCTCGAGATCGCGCTCGTCGCCGGTGTCGAGGAGCACGTCGACGCGTTCGGAGTCGAGGGTGGGATGCAGCTCGGCGCCGCTCGTGCCCTGCACGCAGTGCGCGGGCCACGGCCCGCCCTGCTCCTCGAAGGAGCCATGGTCGGGTGGATGCCAATCGCGCGTGGCAACCACCAGATCGAAGCAGCCGGAGGCTGCGAGCTCGTTGAGGCGCGCGCCGATCTCGTCGCCTCCGGGCACGCTCAGCGCGCCGTCGGGCCGCACGAAGTCGTTCTGGAAGTCGACGATGAGCAGGGCCTCCGCCACGGCTCGATAATAGGCCGATGGCGACCGCCGATCGACTGCGCGAGGTGCTGCTCACGCCCGAGGCGGCGGCCGAGCTCGACGCGCCCGGGTCGACCGACGCGGCGGTGCTCATCCCTCTGTTCGCGCGGGGGGCCGAGCTCCACGCCGTCCTCACCGAGCGCCGCGCCGACATGCGCCGCCACGCCGGCGAGATCTCGTTTCCCGGCGGCCGCCAGGACCGCCCCGACGAAGATCTCAGGGTCACCGCCCTGCGCGAGGCCGAGGAGGAGATAGGGCTGCCCCGTGGCGCCGTGGAGCTCGTCGGCGCCCTGCCCCCGACCGGCACCTTCGTCACGAGCTACCGCATCCACCCCTTCGTCGGGAGCATCGCCCCCGGCCACCGCTGGTCCCCCCAACCGACCGAGGTCGAGGCCGTCCTCGAGCTCTCCCTTCCCGCGCTGCTGCGCGGCCACGAGTCGAAGCGCCTTCTGAGCAGGGGCGTCCCCTTCAAGACCCCGACCTACACCGTCGACGGCCACTTCGTATGGGGTGCGACCGCGCGCATCCTCGAAGAGCTCCTCGACCGCCTCGAGCCACTTCTGTAGCCGCCCCGCTGAGGCGGCGACACCCACGATGGCCCAGTGCGGAGTCAGGCGCGGCGAGAGAGCCGTACTTCGAGCGGGCCGCCGGGCCCAGCCGGCCCCCATGACCAGCCCGGAGGGGCGGGCTGTTCACGACGATCCGCAGGGCTCACGCCAGAGAGCGGCCTGAACAGGCTTCCGGGCTCCCGCTCGCCTAGACCGCGGCGAGGGGCGCGCGCTCCGGCGGTCCGTCGAGCAGGAAGATCTCGGCTGCGATGTCCGGGTCGGTGGCGTTGTCGCTCATGAAGGTGACGACGCGCCGGCCGGTGATGCCCTCGATCGCCTTGGAGGCGTCTTCCCTCATCAGCGACTGGTAGCGACGGCGCAGGTCGAGAACGCTCTGCTCCTCTCCGCCGGCGACGAGGGCCTGCTCGCCCTTGGTGAGCGTGTCCTTGACGATGCACAGGACGACGTTGTCGTTGAGGTAGGTCCGAGCCTGGGTCGGCCCGCGGCCCGTGTACTCGCGCATGGTCTGGACGATCTGGTTCGAGATCTGCGCGGTCAGGCTCTGGGGAGACCGGTGGGTCTCGTCGGGGGGCTGAGTGTCGGCCATTGCGGCCTCCTCTCGGATGAAGGTCATGGTCGACCGAAGAACCCCTGAGAGCGCCGCGCTCGCCCATCTGGGCGTCTAGAGGACCGGTGGCGACGGTTCCGGCGCTAGTCCTCCAGCCTGAGGATAACGGATTTCGACGCATGTTCAGTCCATGGTCGAGGAGAGGGCCCGACGCGCGGCTCGGGGCACGCGCATGGCGGGCCCGGCGAGGGGGCCGGGGAGCTCGAGTCGCCTGGCTGGCGCACGGTGACCCGGTCAAGCGTCCGTCCCAAGCGAGCTGCGTGTACGCCGTCCTTCCCGACCCGCTAGCCTCCGCGACGGCGGCTGGGTGCGGCAACGCTCCGAGGCGCCGGAAGGCATCGACGGGACGACGCCCTCAGATTCAGGGGCGCGGCGGACCGAGCGAGCGAAGCTCGACTTGGTCCAAAGGAGATCCCCGTGCTGCCTCTACTCGCCGTCCTCTCGCGCACCCTGGCGACAGCCGCCATCGGCCCCCACTACCGCGGCCTTTGCGCTGCCTGCCACCGACCGGTCCTCGGCACCGAAAGCGCCTCGGGCACGAGGAGCACCCTCCACCACGCCGACTGCGCGCGCTACCGGCTCGGCAACCGGGCGAAGGCGAGGCTGCCGTGGCAGCGCTGACTCGCACGGTCTGTCGCCTTCTCTGTGTCGCCGGATACGCGGCCTTTCCCGACCTCTTCACGACCGATGTCGGGCCGCCCCCGGCCAGAGGTGCCGCGCGCGGGGGGCACACCTCCGGCTAGCCCCTCCATTTGGCCGGGCGCGAGCGAAGCCCGGGGCGCAGCGGCGCTCGGCGGGGCAGCCGCCTCTAGACGTCCTTCTCGACGGGGACGTCCACCAGGTTGCCCCACTCCGTCCACGACCCGTCGTAGTTCTTCACGTCCTCTTGGCCCAGCAGCTCGTGCAGCACGAACCACGTGTGCGCCGAGCGCTCGCCGATGCGGCAGTAGGCGATCACCGGGTCGCCGGTCGAGACGCCCTTCGACCCGTAGAGCTCGCGCAGCTCCGCGGCCGACTTGAAGGATCCGTCCTCGCGCACCGCCTGAGCCCACGGAACCGAGGCGGCGCCGGGGATGTGCCCGGCCCGCTGGGCGCCCTCCTGCTCGTAGCCGGCCATCGAGATCAGCTCACCCGAGAACTCCTGCGGCGAGCGCACGTCCACGAGGCGGGTCTTGGAATCGAGCTGCTCGAGGACCTCCTCGCGGCGGGCCCTGATCGAGTCGTCGGGGCCGCGGGCGCTGAAGCTCGCGGTCGCGTGCTCGGGCTCGTCCTTGGTGGTGGGGCGGCCCTCCTCGATCCACCTCTCGCGCGGGCCGTTCATGAGCACGACCTTGTCGTGGCCGTAGTACTTCAGGTACCAGTAGGTGTAGGCCGCGAACCAGTTGTTGCGATCGCCGTAGAGGACGATCGTGTGGTCGTTCGAGATGCCGCGGCTCCCGAACAGATCGCCGAACTCCTTCGGCCCGAGGAAGTCGCGCCGGACCTGGTCCTGGAGATCGTGCTTCCAGTCGAACCCGATGGCGCCGGGGATGTGGGCCTCGCGGTAGAGGCCGGGGTTCTCGTCGACCTCGACGATGCGGATCGAGTCGTCGTTCAGGTGCTGCTGCACCCAGTCGGTCTCGACGAGAACGTCCTTGGCGTAGTCGGATGACACGGTCGGCTCACCTCTGCTTTTCGTGGGATGAATGGTCCCAAAGTTGATTCGCTTTCAGGCGTTTCTATCACGGCCACTTCCCGCGGCCCACTCAGGCCGAGAGCACACGCTCGACCGCGGTCGCCGTCGCAGCCGTCCACCCTGCGAGGTCGGCGGGGTCGCGCTCGACGATCTCGACGGGCATGCGGTTGGCCTCCCCCACCCGGCGCGCGGTCGCCGCCCCCTCGGCCAGGGTCGCCGCAGCCACCGCCCCCGCCGCCTCGTAGACCAGTCCGCGCACATGGGTGTCGACGAGCTTGGCGGCGATCGACTCGAGCCGCGAGCCGTGCAGCGCGGCGACTGCCTGCTCCTCACCGGTGGCCGTCCCCATCAGCCAGCACAGCGTGCTCACTCCGTCGAGGTGGGGAAGCAGGGTCGAGAGCCGGTCGGGGTCGGCGAGCACGGCCTCGGCGCCCGCGGCCTCGATGGCCGCGAGCGAACCCTCGTGCCTGGTCGTCCCGCGCACGGCGTGCCCCGCCTCGGCCAGCGCGCCGGCCAGGTCACGTCCGCGACAGCCGCAGCCGACGATGAGCACTCGGGCCACCGCCGCTCAGCTCGGTTCGCCGCCGCGGGGATCCGAGCGCTCGGCCCGGTAGCGCTCCGAACGCGCCCGCCGCTCGCGCTCCTCGCCCTCGACCTGGAGGCGGACCTCGTCCTCGGTCAGCTCGAGGCTCCCGCGCCTGCGCCGGCGCTCGTTCTGGAGCTCGAGCATCTGTTCGACGTCCTCGAGCTCGAGCTCGATCTCGTGCTCATAAGAGCGGGTCGGCTTCCAGTCGAGCTGCTCCGCACCCGTCCCGGGATAGAAGCGGCCGATGGCCAGCAGGATGACCACCAGAATGGCGAAGCCCCCCACCACGAACAGCCCGAACTCCATCGCGGCGAGTCTAGGTGACCGCGTCCTCGCTCAGTTCAGCGAGGGGTCGGGCGGCATGCGCGCCACCAGGGCGTAGGACCCGCCCTTGCGGGTGAGCGCGGCCTCCCACAGGTCGTCCTCGCGGAACGGATCGTCGGGATGGGCGGGCTCGACGATCCAGCCCTCGCGCTCGAGCTCGGACTCGAGCTGGGCCGGCGCCCATCCCGCGTAGCCGGCGTACACGCGCAGGCGACGCAGCGACGGGCTCGCGGCCTCGGGGTCGAGCAGCCCGAGGTCGCCGACGACGAGGCTCGGCGCGTCGGCGCGATCGACGAACTCACCGAGGGCGACGATCGCGTTCGCCCCGACCGGGCCGCCCGCGTAGACGAGATCGTCCTCGCCGGCGAGCGCGGCCAGGGGCGGCACGACCTCGGCCACGCGATGCTCGGACGGCCGGTTGAGGACGACGCCCATCGCGCCCTCGTCGCCGTGCTCGATCACCAGGACCACCGTCCGCGCGAAGGGGTCGCTGAGCGTTGGCGAGGCGATCAGCAGCTTTCCGCGCAACGAGTCGGGCACACGCCCAGCCTCGCAGCCGGCCTACGAGACAACGGCCCCCTCGCCTGCCAGCTCGAGCTCACCGTCCTCGAGGCGCTGGCGCAGGACCTTCTTGTCGAACTTGCCGACGCTGGTCTTCGGGACCTCGTCGATGAAGGCGAACTCGCTGGGAATCCACCACTTGGCCACCCGCTCGCCCAGGTGCTCACGCAGGTCATCGACGCTCGCCGAGCCGCCCTCGGCGAGCACCACGCAGGCCAGCGGACGCTCGGACCAGCGCTCGTCCGGGCGAGCGATGACCGCGGCCTCGGAGACCGCCTCGTGCGCCATCAGCTCGCCCTCGAGGTCGACCGAGGAGATCCACTCTCCCCCCGACTTGATCACGTCCTTGGCCCGATCGGTGATGCGGATGTAGCCCTTGGCGTCGAGCGCCGCGACGTCGCCGGTGCGCAGCCAGCCGTCGTGGAACTTGTCGTCGGCCGTCGAGTCCTCGTAGTACGTGCGGGCGATCCACGGGCCGCGGACCTCGAGCTCGCCGGTGGACTCCCCGTCCCAGGGCATCTCCTCGCCCTCGTCGGAGACGATCCGGGCCTCGACCAGCGGCATCAGCCGACCCGCCGTCGAGCGATAGTCCCAGTGCTCCTCGCCCTCGGTCTCCGCGGGCGCATGGGCCACCGAGCCGAGCGGACTGGTCTCGGTCATGCCCCAGGCCTGGACGATGCGGATGGCGTGGCGGTCCTCGAAGGCCTCCATGAGCGAGCGCGGGACGGCCGCGCCGCCGCACACGACCATGCGCAGGCTCGAGAGGTCGGTGTCGTGCTCGTCGACGTGGCGCAGGAGGTCGAGCCAGATGGTCGGGACCGCGCCGGCCAGGGTCACTCGCTCCTCGGCGATCAACCGCGCCAGGGGCTCGGGCTGGAGGAAGCGCGAGGGCATGACCATGTCGGCTCCGGCCAGCGGCGCGGCATGGGCCAACCCCCAGGCGTTGGCGTGGAACATCGGGACCACGGGCAGCACCCGGTCCTCGCGCGAGACTCCGAGCGCGTCGGCGGTACAGGTCGTCAGCGCGTGCAGGACGCTCGAGCGGTGCGAGTAGAGCACGCCCTTCGGATTGCCGGTGGTGCCGCTCGTGTAGCAGAGCGCCGCGGCCGTGCGCTCGTCGAGGCGCGGGTGGGCGAAGCCCGGCGACTGGCGCTCGAGCAGCTCCTCGTAGCGGACCACGTTCGGCAGCGAGCCGGCGTCGCCGTCGCCCATGACCACGAAGTTCCGGACGGTCTCGAACCTCGGGGCGAGCTCCTCGATGGCCGAGACCAGCGACGAGTCGACGAGGATGACCTTGTCCTCGGCGTGGTTGACGATGTACTCGAGCTGCTCCGGGAAGAGACGGATGTTCAGCGTGTGCAGCACCGCCCCCATGCACGGCGCGGCGAAGTAGGCCTCGAGGTGGTCCTGGGTGTTCCACGAGAAGGTGGCGACGCGGTCGCCCTCCTCGATTCCTAGCTCGCGCAGGCCGGCGCACAGCCGGTCGACGCGCTCGGCCACCTCGGCGTAGCGGGCGCGGCGCAGGCCGTCGTCGGTGAGGGTCACGACCTCGCCATCCCCGTTCATCCCCCGCATCCGCTCGAGCACGTGGCCGAGCGTGAGCGGATGGTCGTCCTGCATGAGTCCCTCGAGCATCTCCCTCTCCTCTCCCGTGGAGCGACCGATGCTACCCCCGCGGGCTCGTCCCTGCTCCCCCTCGAGCGCGGGCGCCGCGCTCGGCGAGGTCGACATACTTCGATCTCCTCTCGAGGACCGCGCTGGCGACTTTGATCGACTTCGAGCCCACCGACGAGCAGCGCCTGATCCGCGAGACGGCGCGCGAGTTCTGCGACGGCGAGATCGTGCCGCGCGCCCGCGACATGGACCGCGCCGGCGAGCTCGACCCCGCCCTGATCGCCCAGCTCGGAGCGCTCGGCTACCTCGGCGCGATCGTCTCGGAGGACTACGGCGGGCGCGGGCTCGACCACCGCTCCTACGCGCTGATCGTCGAGGAGGTCGGCCGCGGCTGCTCGTCGATGCGCACGGTGGTCTCCGTCCAGACCTCGCTGGTGTGCGCGACCGTCGAGCGCTTCGGCACCGAAGCCCAGAAGCGCGACTGGCTGCCGCGCCTGTGCGCGGGCGAGGCGCTCGGGTGCTTCGGCCTCACCGAGCCGGACACCGGCTCCGACGCCGCGAACGTCTCGACGCGAGCCGAGCGCATCGAGGGCGGCTGGTCGATCACCGGCCAGAAGCAGTGGATCTCGTTGGGCACGCGCGCCGAGCTGGCGCTGATCTTCGCCCAGACCGATCCCGAGCTCGGCCGCCGCGGCCTGGCCGCCTTTCTCGTCCCCGCCGCCGCCGACGGCTTCGCGGCCACGGACATCCGCGGCAAGCTCGGCCTGCGCGCCGTCGACACCGCGGAGCTCGTCCTCGACGGCGTCGAGGTCTCCGACGACGCGCTGCTCGGCGAGGTCGGCGAGGGGTTCAAGGTGGCGATGTCGGCGCTCGACTCCGGCCGGTTCAGCGTCGCGGCCGGATGCGTGGGGATCTGCCAGGGGTCGGTGGATGCCTCGGTGGCGTATGCGGCGGACCGCCGCCAGTTCGGCCGGCCGCTCGCCGGCTTCCAGCTGGTGCAGGAGCTGATCGCCGACATGATCGTCGACACCGAAGCCGCGCGGGCGCTCGTATGGCGCGCGGCCTCGGTCAAGGACGCCGGCCGGCGGAGCACGCTCGAGACCTCGGTGGCCAAGCTCTTCGCCACCGAGGCCTCGATCCGCTCGGCCAACGCGGCGATCCAGGTGCACGGGGGCTCCGGCTACGTCGACGACTTCCCCGTGGAGCGCTACCTGCGCGACGCCCGGGTGACCACCCTGTACGAGGGCACCTCGCAGATCCAGAAGCTGATCATCGGGCGCGCGGCGACCGGCATCGACGCGATGACCTGACGCTTGGCGCGGGACGCTCGGCGCCCACGGCCGTCTCGCGGGGGGCCCGCCTGCCCGCGCCGCGGACCCGAGGCCAAGGCCCGGGTATGGTCCGCGTCGATGGCCACCGCCGACTTCACGGTCATCGGGCTCGGGCGGCCCGAGGCCGGCGCGTCGTCCTACCTGGCCGAGATCCGCCGGCGCCTCGAGGCTCAGGACCGCGTCGGCTTTCGCATGCACGCCATGGGCACGTCGCTCGAGGGCGAGGTGAGCGACATCCTCGCCGTGGTCGGCGAGATGCACGCCGTCCCCTTCGAACTCGGCCTGCCGCGCGCCTACACCGTCCTCAAGCTCGACGAGCGTCGCGACAAGCCGGGACAGACGCTGGCCGACAAGGAGCGCTCGGTGGAGGAGCGGCTGAGCGGCGACTGACTCTTCTCGGCGCCCCCGGGCGCCCGCGGTACGCCTACTCGAACTGCCCGCCGACCCCCTGGTCGACGGCCTCGCCCTCCTGCTCCTTGCTCTGGCCGGTCCCCGCCGCCTTGCCGTTCGAGCCGTTCGCGCCGTCGCCGCCGACGCGCTCCCCCTTCTCCTTGAGGAAGTTGAGCAGCCCGCCGAGCACGAGCATGTCGCGCTCGGTCGGGGCGAGGTCGTGGGTGACCGAGAACTCGTCGCCCGACTCCTCGATCCGCACGGTGATGTCCTCGGAGCCCTGCTCGAGCTCCTGCTTGATGTTCGGCAGGGTCCAGGTCTCGCCGACCTCGGCCCGGTCGTAGTCGGCGTCGTCCTTGAACAGCAGGGCGAGGATCCCCTGGGCCACCAGGTTGCGGCGGTGGATGCGGGCGAAGGACTTGGCGAACACCGCCTTGACGCCGAGCTGGAGTGGGGCGAGCGCCGCGTGCTCGCGCGACGAGCCCTGGCCGTAGTTGTCGCCGCCGACGATGAAGCCCCGGCCCCACTCCTTGAGCCGGCCGCGGAACTCGGGGTCGCGATGGCGGAAGGTGAACTCGGCGATCGCCGGGATGTTCGAGCGATAGCTCATGACCTCGACGCCGTCGGGGGCCAGGTCGCCGGTCGAGATGTCGTCGGGCTGGACGGTGGCGATCCTGGCCTCGATCGAGTCCTCGATCGGCGTGTGCTCGGGTGGGGTCTTGATGTTGGGCCCGCGCGGTATCTCCATCTTCTCGGCGTCGCCGGGATCGGCGGGCGCGAAGATGTGGACGTCCTCGATGTAGGGCTTTAGCGGCGGCATGTCCAGGATCTCGGGTGCGTCGCCGTACTCGCGCGGGTCGGTGATCTTGCCGGTGAGCATCGAGGCGGCGGCCACCGCCGGCGAGCACAGGAAGACGGAGTCCTCCGCCGTGCCCGAGCGGCCCGGGAAGTTGCGGTTGAACGTCCGCAGCGAGTTGGCGTTCGAGGGCGGCGCCATGCCCATGCCGACGCACGGACCGCACACCGGCTCGAGCATCCGCACCCCACCCTGGACGAGCTGGCGGTAGACGCCCGACTCGGCGATCGCCGTGAGGATCTGGCGCGAGCCCGGCGTGGCCGTGGCCGCGAGCGAGGGGTGGACGATCTGACCGCCCCGGTCGTCGAGCACGGCGCCCGGCAGCGCGAGATCGATGTAGGCGGAGTTGACCGAGGAGCCGAAGCAGATCTGGGCGAGGTCGGTGCCCGCGACCTCCTCGATCGGGACTACCTTGTCCGGGTTCGAGGGCTTGGCCACGAGCGGCCCGAGCTCGTTCAGGTCGATGTCGACGCGCTCGTCGTAGGCGCAGTCGCTGTCGGGCCCCATCTCGGAGAAGTCCTCCTCGCGGTCCTGGGTGTGCAGCCACTCGCGCGTGTTCTCGTCCGGGGCGAAGACCGCCGAGGTCGCGCCGAGCTCGGCGATCATGTTGGCGATGGTGGAGCGCTCGGGGATCGACAGATCCGCCGTGCCCGGCCCTGTGAACTCGAAGATCTTGCCCTTGCCGCCGCTCGCCGAGAGCTGGCGCAGGAGCTCGAGGATGATGTCCTTCGACTGCACCCAGGGGCGCTGGAGCTCACCCTCGAGTTGAACCTGAACCACCGCGGGGCAGGCGATCTCGTACGGATAGCCGCCCATGGCCACGGCGACGTCGAGCCCGCCCGCCCCGATGGCGATCATGCCGAGCGCGCCGCTGGTCGTGGTGTGCGAGTCGGCGCCGACCATGATCTGGCCGGGCTTGGCGAAGCGCTCGATGGAGATGTAGTGGCTGATGCCGTTGCCCGGGCGCGAGTAGTGGATCCCGTACTTGCCGGCCAGGGCCTGGAGCATGCGGTGGTCGTCGGGGTTCTTGTAGTCGAGCTGGACGACGTTGTGGTCGACGTACTGGACCGCGCGATCGACGCTGACCCGCGATAGGCCGAGCTGCTCGAACTGCATCAGCGCCATCGTCCCGGTGGCGTCCTGCAGGAGCGTCTGGTCGATCTTCAGCGCGATCGGCGAGCCGGGCTCGAGCTCGCCCTCGACGAGGTGCTCCTTGAGGATCTGGCGTGTCAGGTTCTCGGGCATCGGACCTCTTCTTCTCCGGCGGTGGGCGCTGAGGCACAAGCTATCGCGCGGCCGGCGCGGGAGTTCGCGGGCACCCCCGTTTAGCCCGGAGTCGTGACCTCGCCGCCATCGCCATCGGCGACGCGAACGAAGCGCGCGCGGGCCTCGGCGATCAACGGTCGCTCCCTTCCCACCCCGCGCGCCTCGGCGCTCAGCTCGAGTACACGTCCGTCCTCACCCTCGACGCGTGCGCGGACGCGGACGAAGGTGCCCACCGGCGCCGGAGCAAGGAGGTCGACCTCGAGCCGGCCGGTCATCGCCAGCTTGCCGCGCTCGTGGACGCACAGGGCCATGACCTCGTCGAGTGCGCAGGCGATCACCCCGCCATGAGCGAACCCCGGCGGGCCCTGATGGTCCTGCTTGACGAAGAAGCGCCCCTCCACGCCGTCGCCGTCGGCGGCCGGCTCGGCCTCGAGCTGGAGCCCGAAGACGTTGGCGATCCCGCAGCCGAAGCAGAGGTCGTGGTGGGCGATGGTCATGGGTGCGTGGTAGCCACCGGCGCGCCCGCGGCGGGCACGCCTTCGTCGCTCGATGCGCCCTGCGCGGCATCGAGCTCGCTCGCCGGCTCGCGCGCGGGGAGCGTCCCGAGCTCGGGCGTCCCGAAGCCGGGGCGCCGAGCGATCACGAAGGTCTCGCCCGACCGCGCCTCGACCGCCGCGACCCGCCGGGCGGAGGGGACGGCCTGGAGCAGGCCGTACGCGGCACTGGCCAGACCGGTCCCGAAGAACACCAGCCCGCTCGAGCGCGCCAGCAGGATCCATGCGCCCGCGGCGAGGATCCAGATCGTCGTCTCGACGATCAACCGCCGCCGCAGCGGCCCGGACGGCAGAGCGCGGCGCTCGCCGGTCGCGGTGGCGAGCGGGCGGGCGGTCAGCCACTCCCCCGGCCGCCACGGCGAGGAGCCGCGGCGCAGGACGGCCCACGCGCCAAGCACGAGCAGCACGGCCGGCACGAACAGCAGACCGGTCCAGGCCGCCGGGTAGCTGACCAGCAAGCCCGGGAAGGCAAGAGCCGCGAGCGCGAGCCCGAGCACCACCGAGCACGTTCCCTCGAAGCGGAGCAGCTCGCGGTAGCGCACCGGTGGAGCCTACGAGGTCGGCTGCTCGGCGGTTGACCGCCGAGCGCGCTACGCCGCGGCTTCCGCGCCCTCACCCTCGAGCGCCGCCTCCACCTCGTCGTGGGAGACCCAGTGCGCCTCGGCGCTGTACGGACTGTCGCGCAGCCAGCGCTCGGCGTCGAGGGCGGCCTGGCAGCCGGTGCCGGCGGCGGTGATGGCCTGGCGGTAGGTGTGGTCGACGAGGTCGCCGGCGGCGAACACCCCGTCGACGTTCGTACGCGTCGACCTGTCCTCGGTGACGACGTAGCCGTCCGCGTCGGTCTCGACCTGGCCCTCGACGAGATGCGAGTTCGGGCGATGGCCGACGGCGATGAACGCTCCCTCGATCTCGACCTCGACCGCGGCGCGCTCGTGCTCGGACGGGGTCGCGCCGTCGTCGTCGTGGTCGCTCGCCGCCGGGATCGCCTTACCGTCGGCCTGGGCCAGCACGGCGCGGGCGAGCGAGCCCCCGTCGCCGGACTCGAAGCGATCGATCACGTACGGCGTCAGGAACTCGATGTTCTCGATCCCGCGCGCGCGGTCGAGCATGATCTGCGAGGCGCGGAAGTCGCTGCGGCGGTGGACGAGCTTGACGTCACTGGCGAACTTTGACAGGAAGATGGCCTCCTCCATGGCGCTGTCGCCGCCGCCGATGATCATGGTCGGCTTGTCGCGGAAGAACGCCGCGTCGCAGGTGGCGCAGTAGGAGACCCCGCGCGCGGAGAGCTCCTGCTCGCCCGGCACCCCGAGCTTGCGAGGCTCGGCACCCATGGCCAGGATGACCGTGCGGGCCTGAATCTCCCGGCCGCCGACCCAGACGCGGTGCAGGCCACCGTCGCGCGCGAGCTCGATACGGCTCGCCTCGTCGGTGACGAAGCGAGTACCGAAGCGCTCGGCCTGTGCCCGCAGCTCGCTCATCAGCGCGGGGCCCATGATGCCGTCGCGGAAGCCCGGGTAGTTCTCGACCTCGGTGGTCTGCTGGAGCAGGCCGCCCCACAGGAAGCCCTCGATGACCAGCGGGCGCAGGTCGGCCCGCGAGGTGTAGAGCGCGGCGGTGTAGCCCGCCGGGCCGCTCCCGACGATGACGACGTCCTCTACTTTGTTCTCAAGCTCCGTCACGTGGCCTCCACCGTTACTTTACTTTGTGAAGTGTAGCCGCCCTCGAGCTCGTCGTCCCAGCGCGCCACCGTCCTGCGCAGCCCGAAGTAGGCCACGATGCCGGGCGGGATCGGCAGCCAGAAGGCGATCGTGCGGAAGGCCAGCACCGCCGGGAAGACGACCTCGGCCGACTGTCCGAAGAGCAGAAAGGCGCCGATCATGCCGGCGTCGATGGTCCCCACCCCACCTGCCGGCGAGGGGAGGAGGTTGGCGATCATCCCCACGAAGAAGCCCTGGACGAGCACCGCGAACGGCACGCTGGCGCCGAAGGCCTCGAAGCTCGCCCACAGGATCCCCACCTGGGCCGCCCAGTAGCCGACGGCGCCGGCCACCGCGAGCGCACCGCGGCGCGGGTGGCGCAGGTAGTCGATCGCCGTGCGCACGCCGGTGGCGAGCGTCGCCGGGCCGGTCGCCAGCCGGCCGAGCAGGCGCCCGAGGCGCCGATGGCTCCCGCTCAGGCCGGTGAGCCGGCGCTCGACGTCGTCCGGGATGAGCGCGATCAGCCCGATGACCGCGAGCGTGACCCCGGCCACCGCGGCCGGGACGATCGTGCCTCCGACCGGTGCGCGGCCGGGGAGCACACCGGTGCGAAGGAGGATCCCGAAGAGGATGAGCGCGAACAGGTAGAGCGAGTAGAGGAGCACCAGGAAGGCGAACATGCGACACGCCGCCTGGCGGCGCTCCATGCCCGCCCGGCGCAGCGCCCAGTAGGTCAGCGCGATCCCGCCCGCGCCCCCGGCCGAGAACACGCGGGTGGCAGCGAACCCGGCCACCGAGATCTCGTAGGAGGCCTTGAGGTCGAGGCGGCGGCGGACCGCGCCGGCTCGCGTCCCGCCGAGAACGCCGCGAAAGAGCGCGCCGTAGGCGGCAAAGGAGGCGACCATGAACAGGACCGCGACGGCGAGCCAGACCGGGGCGGCCGTTCCGAGCCGCGCGAGCGCCTCGTCGAGCCCGATGATCTGGGGCAGGAGGATGTAGATGGCGACGACCGCGAGCGCCATCCCCGCCACGCCGGCCACCAGGCGCCGACGGTTCTGGAGGACGGCCGGCGCGCCGCCGTGGTCAGCCTCGCGCGACACGTCGGAGCGAGGAGTGACCCCGCGCGCGCTCATGCGACGCGCCCGGCCAGGGATCCGTCGCCCGCGCGCGAGCCCAAGGTGGCGATGGAGGTGAAAGGCATGCGGCGAGGCGGTTCGGCGTGGTGGGATCGTAGACCGCAGCGGGCCCGGAGACGGCGCGGCCGCCTAGCCTCGCCCGACCGGCGCCATGATCCGGACCTCCCCGGGCGCCAGCCGCGCGAACTCCTCGGCGTCGGCGCGGGTGCCGATGTGCTCGCCCCAGTGCATGGGCACGGCCAGCCGCGGCGCGATCCGCCGCGCGGCCTCGGCGGCCTCGGCGGCGGTCATGACATAGGTCCCGCTGACCGCGAGCAGGGCGACGTCGCAGCCGGCCACGGCGTCCATCTCGGGGATCACGTCGGTGTCGCCCGAGTGGTAGAGGCGCTCGCCGCGCAGGTTCAGCTCGTAGCCCAGCCAGCCCGCCTCGCGCGGGTGAAAGGCGCGGCCCTCGCCATCGCGCTTCGAGGTGTTGTAGGCCGCGATCGCGCTGACCTCCACCCCGCGCAGGCCATCGGGGAGCAGGCTCTCGCCCGGCGCGATCGAGAGCACCCGGCCCGAGAGCCGCTCGGCCACCACCGCGGGGGCCACGAGCAACGTACGCGCGTGTGCGAGGCGCTCGACGTCCTGGGGCGAGAAGTGGTCGTAGTGCCCGTGGGTGACGACGATCAGGTCGGCCTTGGGCCCGTCGGGGGCGCGGTAGGGATCGATGTAGACCACCGGCCCGCGCGACCCTCCGACGCGCACTCGAAAGCCGGAGTGGCCGAGCCACTCGAGCGCATCGATCAGCATCAGGGCAGGATACGGCGCGGCGAGCGGACGGCGAAACGAGGAGGACGCGATGAGCGAGGCCGAGCAGAGCAGCGTGGTGTGGGCGCAGGAGGGAGGGGTCGGGCGGATCACCCTCAACCGCCCGACGTCCCTCAACGCCTGGACCATTCCCTTCGGGCACGAGCTCCTGGGCGCCCTGACCGAGCGGGCCGCCGAACCCTCGGTGCGGGCGGTGCTCGTGACCGGGGCGGGACGCGGCTTCTCCTCGGGCGCCGACCTGCGCGCGGGGTTCGAGATCGCCGACGACGGCATGCCGGACGTGCGCGGGGAGCTCGACGGCGTCTACCACCCGGTGATCAGGGCCGTCCGGGGACTCGAGAAGCCGGTCGTCGCCGCGGTCAACGGGCCGGCGGTCGGCATCGGGGCGTCGCTGGCCTTCGCCTGCGACCTGGT
>CADCVU010000189.1 GCA_902806245.1 uncultured Solirubrobacterales bacterium | reverse complement strand
CGGCCGCGCCGGCCGAAGACCGCCACGGTGGCCGCGCCGGCCACGAAGCCGGTGGCCGCCAGGGCCGCCACGTGCCGCGTGGGCACCTCGAGCGCGCCCGCCGGCTGGACGGGTGCGACGGCGCTGCCGGTGACCGGCTCGCCGTCGACGACTTCGACTCTCGGATCCACAGGCTCGCTCACGGGAGACAGCATGACGGACCGGGGCGACGGACGCGCCCGGACCGGCCGCATCCTCAGTCCGCGCGCGAACGCCGCTTGGGCGGCGTGCCGAACACGTAGTCCCAGTACGGCGCGCTCACGCCGAAGCCGGCGTCGTGGTCCTGGAAGTGGTGGCGCATGTGCAGCTCGCGCAGCTTGCGGCCCACCGCCGTCCGCGGCTTGTGGTGATGCACGTGGAAGTGGACCATGTCGTAGGCCAGGTAGCCCGCGAGGAAGCCCGCCGCGAACGCCGGCGCGACCTGGCTGCCCATCACGGCCCAGAACAGCAGGCAGAAGCCGAGGGCCAGCGGGATGCTCGCCGACGGCGGCATGACGAGGCGCAGGGGATCGTTCGGGTGGTCGTGATGGACCCCGTGGATCATCCAGTGCAGCCGCTTGCCGATGCCCTTCTCCGGCTCGAAGTGGAAGACGGTGCGGTGCAGCCAGTACTCCGTCAGCGTCCAGAAGGCGTAGCCGCCGGCGACCCAGGCGGCCGCGGCGAGCGCGCCCGTGCGACCGACGCCGGTGACCAGCAGCACCAGGATGACCGGCACGTAGAGGACGACCGGCACCACGGGATGCACCCGCGTGAAGCGGTCCAGGAGGGGCGAGTCGAACATGGGCGGCGAGGCCCGGAGCTCTTCCGTACGCAGCATGAAACGACCGTACACCACAGACGCGAGCGCGGTACGCGCCCACCGCCCCGCACGAGACGGGACGAGGAACGGACCGTCGGTCAGCGGTCCGGCGCGCTCGCCGCGAGGGGGCGCTCGTAGAGCCGGTAGCGGCGCACGATCCGCCCGCCCATCGCCTCCATGGCCCGGTTCATGCCGTCGTTGGTCTCGAGGATCCAGCCCATCTCGCCCCAGGTCTGGGGCGTCACCTCGGCCATGTCGAAGTGCTCCTTGTAGAGCCCGGCGGCCACGCCCGCGTGCTGCCACTCCGGCCGCACGCCGAGGAAGCCGACGCGCACGCGGTCCGTCCGCTTGCGGTTGCGCAGCAGGGTCAGCCAGCCGAGCGGCAGCAGCCGCCCGTCGATCCTGTGGAGCACCTGGTTGAAGTCCGGGACCGACACCGCGACCCCGACCGCCTCGCCGTCCTTCTCGGCGAACATCATCCAGTTCTCGTCGAGGATCGGCTTGAGCGTCTTGGCCGTGTGGGCGATCTCGGACTCGGTGAGGGGCGAGAAGCCCCAGTTGCGCTCCCAGGCGACGTTGTAGATGGAGACGAAGCGGCGCATCTCCGCCTCGAGGTCCTTCTTGGAGGCGTGGCGGATGGTGATCCCGTGCTCCGGCTCGAGCTTGGCGGCGAGGTCCCAGATGACCGGCAGCACGTCCTTGCGCCCCTGGATGTGGAGCTCCCACATGTAGAGGTCCATCGCCTTCGTGAGCCCCGCGCCCTCGAGGAGCTCGGCGTAGTAGGGGTGGTGCCACCCCGTGCCGACGATCGGCGGGCGCTCGTGGCCCTCGACGAGCACGCCGCACTCGTCGTTCATCGTGAAGTCCTGGGGCCCGACCATCGCGTCGCAGCCCTGCGCGGTCAGCCAGCGCGCGGCCGCGTCGATCAGGGCCGCGGCCGCCTCGGGGTCGCGCTCGCACTCGAAGAAGCCGAAGTGCCCGCCCTTGGAGCCCTGGATCTCCTGGAAGCGCTCGTCGACCTGCGCGGTGATCCGCCCGACGGGCCGGCCGTCGCGCTCGGCGAGGAAGTACTCGGCCCGGGCGTGCTCGAAGTACGGGTTCTTCGAGCGGTCCAGGAACTGCCGCCGCTCGAAGCGCAACGGGGCGACCCAGTTCGGCTCGTTAACGTAGAGCCGGTTCGGAAGCCGGACGAACGCGGTGAGGTCCCGGCGAGAGGCGACGGGCCTGATCACGACCTGAGACATGGAGACGGACTCTATGGGACCTATGGCCACCACCGACGTCTTCGCGAAGGTCCGCGGGCACGAGCGGGCCGAGCAGCTCAAGGCGGCCCGCGAGGCCGATCTGATGCCCTTCTTCCGGCCGATCGAGGGGCCCGCGGGGCCCGTCGTGACCATGGAGGGCGTTGAGCGGATCATGCTCGGCTCGAACAACTACCTGGGCCTGACGGGCGACCCCCGGGTGATCGCCGGCGCCCAGGCGGCGCTCGACCGCTACGGCACCGGCCTGACCGGCTCGCGGCTGCTCAACGGCACGATCGACCTGCACCTCGAGCTCGAGCGCGAGCTCGCCGAGTGGATGGGCACCGAGGACGCGATCGTGTTCACCACGGGCCACCAGGCCAACCTCGGCGCGCTCGGCTCGCTGCTCGGGCCGGGCGACACGGTGATCGCCGACTCGGGCGACCACGCCTCGATCCTCGACGGCTGCACGCTCTCGCGGGCCAAGCTGCGCGCCTTCCGCCACAACCGGCTCGACAAGCTCGAGCGCGCGCTCGAGCGGGCGGCGCAGGACGGCGGCGGCGTGCTCGTGGTCGTCGACGGCGTCTTCTCGATGGAGGGCGACGTCGCCGACCTGCCGGGGATCACGGAGCTGTGCGCCGCCCACGGCGCGCGGCTGATGGTCGACGAGGCGCACGGCGCCGGGGTGCTCGGCGCCCGCGGCGCGGGGACGGCAGAGCTCTTCGGCCTCGAGGACCGCGTGGACCTGCGGATGGGCACCTTCTCGAAGTCCCTCGCCTCCTGCGGCGGCTTCCTGGCCGGCTCGCACGAGGTCATCGACTTCCTGCGCGTCCAGTCGCGCTCCTTCCTGTTCACCGCCGCCGCCGTCCCGGCCGCCGTCGGCAGCGCGCTCGCCGCGCTGCGCGTCGTGCGCTCGCCCGAGGGCCCGGAGCTCATGGCCCGCCTGGCCGAGCGCGCGGCCCACCTGCGGGGCGGGCTGCTCGAGCG
>CADCVU010000188.1 GCA_902806245.1 uncultured Solirubrobacterales bacterium | reverse complement strand
CAGCGGACGTGCGCCTCGACGTACTCGGGATGGGTATCGGTCTTCATAGTCCCCTCAGTCTAGTACCGGGGACAAGTCGGTTGCATGACGCAACCCTCAGGCGCGGCGCGGCGCCGCGGTCAGCGGCAGCGCTGCGGCAGCAGGTTGTCCGTCTCGTCCGCCTCGTCCACGGCGCCCGCCGGATCGACGGACGCGACCGCGACCCCGTCCTCGCAGGCAGGGCCGACGAGCTCGAGCTCGGTCGCCGCGCCCGCAGCGAGCCCGCCCGGCACCGCGACGGTCCGGGTCTCGCCGGCGACGCCGATCGAGACGGAGAACGGCGCCGCCGCGGTGCGGCCGGCGTTCGTGACCTCGACGACGTAGCTGCGCCGCCCGTCCTCCCCGACCGGGCCGAACCGGACCCGCTCGGGCTCGAGGTCGGGACGCAGGTCGAGCTGCTCGCAGGCGCGGGTGGTGCGGCGCGAACGCGCGATCACGCGGCCCGTCCGGTCGACCCAGCGATAGCGGACGATCATCCGGTAGGTCGCGGGGGCGGTGAGGTTCTCCACGCGCTTGGAGTAGAGGTAGCGGCGCGGCGCGGGGTCGGCGTTCGTCCACACGCCGAACTGCGGCCCGTCGACCGCCGTCCAGCGCGCGCGCTCAGGGGTGCGGACCTCGAGGTCGAAGCGCATGCCCAGCCGGCCGGCGCCGGCGACCCGGCGCATGCGGCCCTCGGCGACCATGAAGCGGCCGCTCTGCTCGAGCGAGCTCGCGCACGCCGTGAGCTTCGCCGAGACGCTGAGCCTCGGGCCCTTGGCGGCGTTGGGCGCCTTGGGGGCCTTGGGGGCCTTGGGGGCCGTGGCGGCGGACGCGGGGGTCGCCACGGGCGCCAGCAGCCCGGCGGCGAGCAGGATCGGGAGGATCAGGCGCTTCACGTCCTCCGAAACGCGCGAGGGCGGCCCGAGTTTCGGCCACCCTCACGCGTCTGCGACGCGCGAGCGCCTAGACGTTCCGGTACAGCGGCCCGTCGCCCCCCTCGGGGGTCGTCAGGCGCCCGCCCTTGGCGGTGATCGCGCCGCACTGCACGCAGTTCGTGTAGTTGACGATCACGTCGACGTGATCGCCCTCGGCGTCCTCGGGGATCTCGTACACGCCGGCGGGGCACATCCACTTCCAGGTCTCGGCGACGGTCCGCGGCACGCGCTTCTGCACCCGGATGTGGTTCGGGGCGTCGTCGCGGGTCGCGTTGCCCGAGATGAAGACGGACGACAGCTTGTCGAACGTGTACTTGCCGTCCGGCTTGGGATAGGACTCCGCGGTGTCGCCCAGGAACATCTCCTGCGCGTCGTTGCGATGCCAGGAGAGCTTGCCGGGTGGCAGCTTGCCCTTCGTCGCGATCGCCAGGTTGACGATCGGCCCGCCCTGGATGAAGCCCTTGGAGAACGGCTGGCGGGTGTTGCGGACCGTGTAGAGCTGCTGGCCGACGGGCGAGTCGTCGAGCGCCTTCTCGTAGGGGGAGAAGTCGGTCGAGCCCGCCTTGAGCGACGCGTAGATCTGCTCCGCCGCGAGCATGCCCGACTTGATGCAGTGGTGCACGCCCTTGAGCGAGACGGTGTCCACCATCCCCCCGGCGTCGCCGACGAGCACCGCGCCCGGCATGCTGAGCTTGGGCATCGACCAGTAGCCCCCGCCCGGCAGCGCCTTGGCGCCCCAGGCGACGCGCTCGCCACCCTCGAGGATCCCGCGGACCAGCGGGTGCGTCTTGAACAGCTGCAGCAGGTCGTGCGGCGACGTGGTGGCGTCCGCGTAGTCGAGGTCGAGGACGAAGCCGATCGAGACGAGGTCCTCGCCCGTCTTCTCGTCCTTCATCGGGTACAGCCACGTGCCGCCGATCTGGTGGTACTTGGCCGACAGCTTCAGCGGCCAGGGCCCGATGGTGTGGATGATCCGGTCCAGCGGCTTGGGGACCTTCCAGATCTCCTTGACCCCGAGCTCCCAGACCTGCGGCTCGCGACCCTCGGCGAGGCCGAACTCCTTGATCGCCGCGCCGGTGAGGTGGCCCCAGCAGCCCTCGGCGAGCACCGTGGCCTTCGCGACCACGTCCGTGCCGGGCTCGAAGTTGCCGAGCGGCTGCCCCTCCTTGCCGCGGCCCTTGTCGCCCGTGCGCACGCCGCGCACGACGCCGTCCTCGACGAGCAGCTGCGTGGCGGCGGTCTCCGTGAGGACGTACGCGCCGCCCTCCTCGGCCTGCTCCTGCTGGTAGCGGGCCAGCGCGGAGACCGACACGACCTCGTTGCCGTGGTTCTTGAACGGCGGCGGGGTCGGGATGCGGACGCTGCGCTTGGCGGAGGGCATCATGTAGACGGCCTCCTTGGTGACCTCGCCGTAGGCGAAGCCCTGCTCGCGCCACTGCTGCCGGGTGAGGTCGGGGAACAGCTCGATCAGCGGCTCGGGCCGCATGACCGCGCCCGAGAGGTTGTGGCCGCCGCAGGTCTTGGCCTTCTCGATGACCGCGACGGGGACCTCCCCGAGCTGCTCCATCAGCTCGGGGTCGTCCCCGAGGAGCTGCAACAGCCGGTTCGCGGTGGCCAGGCCCGCGGTGCCGCCGCCGACGATGGCGACGCCGACCTCGATCTGCTCGTCCGGATCGTCGAGCTCGCGCTTGATGAACTCGGCGCGCGAGTCGACGGGCGGCGGATAGTCGATCGGCGCGGCGCGCACGCCGTTGCCGTTGCCGTTGGACCCGGCCATGGCTCAGCCGCCCCGCTTGGCCTTCACGGCCTCGGTCAGCTTGGGGACGATCTTGTTGAGGTCGCCGACGATGCCGAGGTCGGAGAACTCGAAGATCGGGGCGTTGGAGTCCTTGTTGATCGCCACGATGTTCTCCGAGGCCTGCATGCCGACCTTGTGCTGGATCGCGCCCGAGATCCCGGCCGCCAGGTAGAGCTTCGGGGCGACCGTCTTGCCCGTCTGCCCGATCTGGGCGGAGTACGAGTACCAGCCCGCGTCGACCACCGCGCGGGTCGCCGCGACCGCGCCGCCGAGCTCGCCGGCCAGCTCCTCGAGGGCGTCGAAGCCCTCGGCCTTGCCGAGGCCGCGGCCGCCGGCGACCAGCACGTCGGCGCCCTCGATGTCCACGTCGGCGCCGCGCTGCTCGCCGCGGGAGAGCATCTTGAGCTTCGTCGACCAGGGCGACAGCTCGACGGTCGTGTCCTCGACGGTCGCGGTGCCGGAGCCCTGCTGGATCTCGAACGCGTTGAGGCGGCCGATGATGATGCCCTTGCCCTTGTAGTT
>CADCVU010000187.1 GCA_902806245.1 uncultured Solirubrobacterales bacterium | reverse complement strand
GCCTGGCCCTCGCGCTCGCGCCCCGGCTCGCCGAGCTGCCGGCGCCGGCGGAGTCGCTCGGCGTCGAGGTCGAGGCCTTCGGGCCGCCGGCGCACGACCAGGAGCGGCTGGTCCACGACGAGGGCTCGGCCGCGGCGTCGCGGCGCGAGCGGCTCGGCGAGGCGGTGCGCCACGTGCGCACGGTCGCGGGAGAGGGGGCGGCGCTGCGCGCGCTCGATGTCGACCCCGGCTCGCGCGTGCCCGAGCGGCGGACTGTGCTGGCCCCGTTCCCGGCTGAGGACGGATCTTCCTCGCGACGCGGGCGCGGGCGATCGCGTCCACCCGGGGCCGGGCGATGACCCCCGGTCTGCGCCGGCTCGGCGACCCGCGCCCGGTCGTGGTGCGTGCCGGCCCGGGCGGCGCACCGGCCGCCCTCGCAGCGAGCCCCGTCGAAGCGGTGCGCGAGGAGTGGGTGGTCGAGGACCGCTGGTGGACGGACACGCCGCTGCGGCGGCGCTACTTCGAGCTCGTGCTCGCCGACGGGCGCGACGTCGTGGTCTTTCGCGAGCTCACGGGGCCGAGGGGGTGGTACGAGCAGCGCGCCTAACGCCGCGCCGCGTCGCCGCGCTCGAGGCCGAGCAGATGCTCCTTGCGGTGGGTTCCGCCCGTGTAGCCACCGAGCCCGCCACCGCTTCGCACCACCCGGTGGCAGGGGACGACGATCGGGATCGGATTCGAGCCGAGCGCGTTGCCGACCGCGCGGGCCGCTCGTTGGTGGCCGATCTCCGCGGCGACCTCGCCGTAGGTCAGGACCTGGCCCGGGGGGATCGCCGCGGTGCGCGTCAGCACCCGGTCGGTGAACGGCGTGACGAGCGAGAGGTCGACCGAAAGATCAAAGGCGGGCCGGCGACCGCTGAAGTAGTCCTCGAGCTGGCGGCGCGCCTCGTCGAGGCGATTCGGCGCCTCGAGCACGCGCGGCGAGACGCGCCGCGCGAGGTCCTCGAGCACCTCATCGCGGCCCATGTTCTCGTCGATGTAGGCGACGCGCACCACGCCCTGCGCGGTGACGGCCAGCAGCAGCTCTCCGAGCGGCGAATCGGTCGCGGCGTAGGCGACGTCGACGAGGTCCTCGTCGAGCGCCCGCTCGGTGAAGCGTCGCAGCGCCCCGCCGACGTCGGCTGCTCCGCCGAGGCGGCTCGCGCGCTCGACCCCCTCTCTCACCGCGACATCGCTCATGCCAGCTCCTCTCTCAGTCGTTTGAGCCCTTCGTGGGCACTGCGGCGCGCCGCCTCCTCGGAGCAGTCGAGAACCCTCGCCACCTCGTGATGCGAGAGCTCCGCCGCGACGCGCAGGAAGACGGCGGCGCGCTGCTTCGGCGGCAGGGCCGCCAGCGGACCCCAGGCGCCCGAGTCATCGAGTGCGTCGAAGGTCGGTCGGTCGGGGGATTCCGGCACCGGAACCGGCCGGCGAGCTCGCGCCCGCTGGGCGTCGATCGCCTTGGAGCGCGCGATCGTGAACGCCCACGCGCGGACGTTCGAGTCCGGGGCGAGGGCCGGGTAGGCCCGCAGAGCCGCGAGGCAGGTCTCCTGGAAGCAGTCCTCGGCCTCCTCCCGCCCGATGGTGGCCACGAGGAAGCGCAGCAGCTCGGCGGCGTGGCGGTCGAGGAAGGTCTGGAAGGGCGGCAGGGCCACACCGAGAAGACGTTCGGCGGCTCGGGAACGTGAGATTACCCTCGCGCCGGGCGGTGGCCGGACTGCCCGAGCGCCTGCTTCCCTGCGTGAGCCTCCCACTCGGACGGGCACGTACAACCTGTACACCCGACGGAGGTACACGCGCCGATGAGCACGACACAGGTGGAGCGCTTCGCAACCAACGTGCTCGTCGTCGGGGCGGGCGCGGCGGGCCTGCGGGCCTCGATCGAGCTCGCCGATCGCGGCGTCCAGGTCCTCTGCGTGGGCAAGCGCCGCCGCGACGACGCCCACACCGTCCTCGCCGCCGGCGGCATCAACGCCGCGCTCGCCACGACCGACCCGGAGGACAGCCCGGAGCAGCACGCCGCCGACACCCTGCGCGAGAGCTACTGGCTCGCCGATCCCCGCGCGGTGGATGTCCTCGCCCGCGAGTCGCCGCGCGCGATCAACGAGCTGGTCGGCTGGGGCGCACAGTTCGCCCGCGACGAACAGGGCGACCTCGTGCAGCGCTTCTTCGGCGCTCACCGCTATCGGCGCACCTGCTACGCCGGCGACTACACCGGACGCGAGATCCAGGGAACCCTGGTCCGCGAGGCCCAGCGTCGGCGGATCGACTTCCACGACAACCTCTACGTCACCCGGCTCCTCGTGCAGGACGGGCAGGTCTTCGGCGCCTACGGCTTCGACGTCGACGACGGGCGCCGCTACGTCATCTTCGCCGATGCGGTGATCCTCGCCGCGGGCGGACATACCCGGATCTTCCGCCGCTCCTCCTCGCGGCGCGACGAGAACACCGGCGACGCGATGCGCTTGGCCCTTGGGGCGGGCTGCCGGCTCCAGGACATGGAGCTGGTTCAATTCCACCCCACGGGAATGGTCCACCCCGAGGACTGGGCCGGCATGCTCGTGACCGAGGCCGTGCGGGGCGAGGGCGGGATCCTCCGCAACGCCGAAGGCGAGCGCTACATGGAGCGCTACGACCCTGAGCGCTTGGAGCTCTCGACCCGTGACCGGGTGGCGCTGGCCAACTACCTGGAGATCCACCACGGCCGCGGAAGCGAGCACGGGGCGGTCTTCCTCGACGTGTCCCATCTCGGCCGCGAGCACGTGCTCGATCGCCTGCCGCGCATGTATCGCCAGTTCGTCGACGCGGCCATGCTCGACATCACCCGGGAGCCGATGGAGGTCGCGCCCACCGCGCACTACTCGATGGGCGGCGTGCGGGTGGACTCGCAGAGCCACGCGACCGACGTCGCCGGGCTGTTCGCGGTCGGCGAGTGCGCCGCGGGGATCCACGGCGCCAACCGCCTGGGCGGCAACTCCCTGGCCGAGACCGTGGTCTTCGGCCGGATCGTGGGCGAGCACGCGGCGGAGTTCTCGGCCGGCCTTGAGGCCCAGATCCGCGCTCGGCAGCCCCTGACCGACGCCGACGACGAGCTCTCCGAGCTGCTCGCCCGGCGCGGTGAGGACTTCCCGCGACCGATCCAGCGCGCCGTGCGCGACGCGATGTGGGAGCACGCGGGGGTCGTGCGCAGCGAGCGGGGACTGCGGGCCGGCCTCGACCGGCTCGCCGACATCGAGGGCCAGGCCGCAGCGATGGAGGTCCGTCCCGACATCGCGGGCTTCGACGACGTCGCCCACGGCTTCGATCTGCTGGCCATGATCGTCGCCGCGCGGGCCACGCTGGTCTCCGCCCTGGAGCGCCGTGAGACCCGCGGGGCGCACAACCGCGAGGACTTCCCCGAGCAGGACCCGGCCCAGCGCGCGAACGTGATCTACGACGCGGAGGGAGCAGTGAGCTGGCAGGCGCTGCCGGAGGCGCCGGCGGGGGTGGTGGCCCTGGCCGCGGAGGGAACGACGCTCGAGGCGGCGGGGAAGCTTCTGGAGTAGGGCGTACGCCGGGTCGCTCACCCGGCAACTATGCGAACATACGTTCGCATGGCTTACGTGGAACTCCACTGTCACTCCGCCTTCTCGTTCCTCGACGGCGCCTCGCACCCGACCGAGCTGGCCGCCGCCGCGGCCGCGCAGGGTCACCACGCCCTCGCGCTCACCGACCACGACGGCCTGCACGGTGCCATGGAGCTCGCCCAGGCCGCCCAGCCGCTCGGGGTGCGAACGATCGTCGGCGCGGAGCTGACCCTCGACGACGGCCACCACCTGACCCTGCTGTGCGAGAACGAGACCGGTTATCGCAACCTCTGCCGGCTGCTGACCCTGGCCTACGCGGACACGCGGCCTCCACCGGCACGCGAGCCGCAGCCTCCCAGCACCCGGCTCGAGGCGCTCGAGCGCCACGCCGAGGGGCTCGTCTGCCTGTCGGGCTGCGCCCGCGAGGGCGTGCTCGCCGCGCGGGTGGAGCGGGGCGAGCACTCCGCCGCCGCGGCACTCGGGCGGCGCCTGCGCGACGCCTTCGGACGAGAGGGCTTCCGCGTCGAGATCCAGCGCCCGTTCGCGCGCCGCGACCGCCGGCGCAACCGCCTGCTCTCAGAGCTCGCCGAGCGGCTCGAGGTACCCGCGGTGGCCACCGGCAACGTCCACGCCCACGACGCCTCCCGCGCCGCGCTCCAGGACGCCCTTGTGGCCGTGCGCCACCACGCCACCCTCGACGAGTCCGAACCCCTGCGCCGCGGCAACCGCTCGCACGTGCTCGCGCCGCCCGAGCGCATGGCCGAGCGCTTCGCCGACCACCCGGAGGCCGTGCACGAGTCCGGTCGTCTCGCCGAGCGGCTGGCCTTCGACATCACCAAGGACCTCGGCTACCGCTACCCCGGCGCCGACGACGCGACCGCCGATCGCCGCCTCGCCGAGCTCTGCCGCGCCCGCCTCGAGGAACGCTACGCCGGTCGCGCGAGCCGCCACGACGCCGCGGCGCGGCTCGAGCGCGAGCTCGAGGTCATCCGCCATCTGAACCTCTCCGGCTTCTTCCTGCTCCATCGCGACATGCTCGAGCTCGCGCGCGAGGTCGCCTGTGAGGTGCGCGGCCCCGACACGGCCCGCGCGCTGCTGCCGCCCGGACGCGGGCGCGGGTCGAGCGTGTCCTCGATCGTCTGTTACCTGACCGGCCTCTCGCACATCGACCCGGTCGAGCAGGACCTCTTCCTCGGGCGCTTCCTCAACGAGGAGATCTCCGCGCTGCCCGACATCGACCTCGACTTCCCGCGCGACATCCGCGAGGTGCTGATCCCGCGCGTGCACGAGCGCTACGGCCACGATCGCTCGGCGCTCGTCGCCGCCTTTGCCACCTACCGCGGGCGCTCGGCCGTGCGCGACCTCGGCAAGGCGCTCGGGCTGCCGCTCGTCGAGGTCGAGCGCCTGACGCGATCGATCGACCCGTTCAGCGGGGAGGGCATCGAGCGCGACCTCGTGGCCTGCGTGGGCGCCCGGCGCGCCGCCACGCCGCGTTGGCGCGCGCTCGCTCGGCTCGTGCACGACGCTCAGGGCCTCCCTCGCCACATGGGCCAGCACTCGGGCGGCATGGTCATCTCCACCGAGTCGCTGGCCGAGCTGTGCCCGATCCAGCCCGCGGCCATGGAGGGCCGCCAGATGGTCCAGTGGGACAAGGAGTCGTGCGGCGACGCCGGCTTCCTCAAGCTCGATCTGCTGGGGCTGGGGATGCTCTCGGCGGTCGAGCGCTGCGTCGAGGAAATCGCGCGCGTGCGCGACGAGCGGATCGACCTCTCGCGCATTCCGCTCGACGACGGCGAGGTCTATCGCCAGATCCAGAACGCCGAGACCACCGGCGTGTTTCAGATCGAGAGCCGCGCGCAGATGCAGATGCTCAAGCGCACGCTGCCCGCCTCGCTCGACGACCTGACCGTGCAGGTCGCGCTCGTGCGCCCCGGGCCGATCCTCGGAGGCGCCGTGCACCCCTACATCGAGCGTCGCAAGGCCCTGCGCGCCGATCCTGGCTATCAGGTTCCCTACGAGCACCCGTCCCTGGAGCCGGTGCTGCGCGACACCCTCGGAGCGATCGTCTTCCAGGACCAGGTGATCGAGGTGGCGATGGCCTTCGCCGGCTTCTCGCCGGGCCAGGCCGAGGGGCTGCGCCGGGCGATGTCCAAGAAGCGCTCGGAGGCAGCGATGCACTCCTACGCGGAGATGTTCGTCGCGGGCGCGACCGCGCGCGGCGCCGGGCGCGAGGTGGCCGAGCGGGTCTACGCGCAGATCGTCGGGTTCTCGGGCTTCGGCTTTCCCAAGGCGCACTCGGCGGCGTTCGGGCTGCTGGCCTACCAGTCGACGTGGCTGCGCGTCCACTACACCGAGGAGTTCCTGTGCGCGCTGCTGAACGAGCAGCCGATGGGGTTCTATCCGCCGGATTCGCTGGTGCACGAGGCGCAGCGCAGGGGGGTGGAGGTGCTGGCGCCGTGTGTTCTGTCGAGCGGGGCCGAGTGTCGGGTCGAGCGCGTGGCGCCGCGGCCGGCGGGCCCTGTCGGCTGCGGCCCATCCCCCTCCCGGGGGCGGGCCTCCGCCGCCACCCGCCGGAGGGGCGGTGCGGCTCTCGCTCTTGCCGAGGTGGGGTCGAATGGCGACAACGCCTCCATGCCTGTAGAAGGGCAGAGCGATCAGGATCTCGCCCCTCGCCTCGCCGTGCGGATGGGTCTTGGGTACGTGACCGGCGTCCGGGAGGAGGACGCGCGGGAGCTGGTGGCCGAGCGGGAGCGGGGTGGAGGGTTCGGCTCGGTGAGCGAGCTGGCGGCGCGGTGTGCGGCGCACGGGGATGCACTCGAGCGCCTCGCATGGGCGGGCGCGTGCGATGCGCTCGTGGCGGGCGCGGACGGCGCCGAGGGAAGCCTCGACGCTCGCCGGATCGCGCTGTGGCAGCTCGGGGTCTCGCCGGCGGCGACGCCCTCCGGACCGAGCAGCGCACACGGGACCCAGCTCGCGCTGCCGCTCGAGCCCGCGCCTGCGCCTGCGCTACGAGAGATGACGCCGTGGGAGCGCATGCTCGCCGACTACGGCTCGACCAAGGTGACGCTGCGCGAGCATCCGATCGAGCTGATGCGCGCAGACCTCGGGGAGGATGTTGTCTCGAGCGGGGAGCTCGAGCGTACGCGCGACGGCGCGAGGGTGACCCTGGCCGGGCTGGTCATGGCCCGCCAGCGCCCGGCAACCGCCAAGGGCGTGACCTTCCTGCTGCTCGAGGACGAGCACGGGACGATCAACCTGATCGTCCCGCCGCCGGTCTACGAGCGCTGCCGCCTGGCCGTCCGCGCCGAGCCGTTGGTCATCGCCGACGGAAAGCTCGAGCGCCGCGAGGGGGTGACCAACATCGTCGTCGACTCGGTGCGGCGTCTCGAGCGCCCCGACCTGCCGCTCGGCGAGATCCGCCACATCGAGCCGGGGAGGGTGTGGAGCTCAGAGGCGGGGGAGGGGCGCGACGATGCCGAGCGGTTGCCCGCCGCGGCGGGTGGCGGCAGCGCGGGCGCGGCGGACGACCTGCGGGCCGTGGCGCCGGCGGGGCACTCGTTCGGACGGAGAGGGCGGTGAGACTCGCCGCCGCGCGCGGACGGCGTCGCCTGCTCGCGCCGCGCGAGCCCTACCTCCAACAGTCCGACCGCGCCACGCGGTGCCCGATCCCGATTTGCGCAAGCGCCTGTTCCGCCCGCGGGGCGCCCGCGGCCAGCGTCCGCTGGAGCTGAACCGGCTCCTATCGTCTCCGTCCGTGAGCGGCCGGATAACCGTCGGCACCTCGAGCTGGGCCGACCCGGGCTTCGTCGAGGACTGGTACCCGGAAGGGCTCGCGGCTCGCGACCGACTGGCCTGGTACGCCGAGCGCTTCGAGGCGGTCGAGCTCAACTCGAGCTTCTACGCGCTGCCCCAGCGAAGCACGGTCGAGCGCTGGGCGAGGGTCACGCCGTCCGGCTTCTCCTTCGACATCAAGCTGCACCGGCTGCTGTCGCGCCACTCGGCCTCGCTCGACTCGCTGCCGCCCGACCTCCGCGACGGCGTCGAGACCACCGATCGCGGCCGCGTGAAGCTCACGCCCGAGCTCGAAGCCGAGATGGTCGACCGCCTGCTCGTCGAGCTCGAGCCGCTCGAAACGGCCGGCAAGCTGGGTGCCTTTCTGCTCCAGCTCACGCCCGCCTTCAGCCCCGACCGTCACGAGCTCGACGAGCTCACACCCCTGATCGAGCGGCTGAAGCCATACGTCACGGCGGTCGAGCTGCGTCATCGGGGCTGGGTGGACGAACACCGCGTCGAGCCCACCCTCGACTACCTCGAGGACCATGAAGCCGCCTTCGTCTGCGTCGACGCCCCGCCCGGCGACCACGTGCCGATCATGCCGCCGGTCGATGCGGTCACCAACGACCGCGTCGCCTACCTGCGCCTGCACGGACGCAACACCGAGGGCTACCTGAGCGGGAGGACCGTGGCCGAGCGCTTCGGCTGGGTCTACTCCGACGCGGAGCTCGAGGAGATCGTCGGGAGGGTGCACGGCCTCGCCGAACACGCTCACGACGTGCGCACGATGTTCAACAACAACCGCTCGGCCGACGCGCCGACGGCGGCGCGGCGCTTCCGGGAGCTCGTCGGTCAGGATCCCGGTCCGGCGCCCGAGCCCGCCCAGGGCACGCTCCTCTGACCGGGGTCCTACTGCACGGCTGAGCGCGCGCCGTAGCGGTTGGTGATCGGCAGCCGCCGGTCGCGCCCAAAGGCCTTGGTGGAGATCCTGATCCCCGGCGGGGCCTGGCGGCGCTTGTGCTCGGCCCCGTCGACCAGGGCGATGACCCGCTCGACCTCCTCGCGGGGCAGGCCCCGGCGCTCGAGCTGCTCGACGTCGAGATCGTCCTCGACGTAGCCGGCGAGGATGCGATCGAGCAGCTCGTAGGGGGGCAGCGAGTCCTCGTCGCGCTGGTCGGGCCGCAGCTCGGCGCTCGGCGGGCGAGAGATGATCTCAGGCGGCACGAGCTCGCCGGACGCCTGACCCTCGCGCCAGTCGAGCAGCCGGTAGACCCAGCCCTTGAACACGTCCTTGATCGGTGCGAACCCGCCGGCCATGTCGCCGTAGAGGGTCGAGTAGCCGACCGACAGCTCCGACTTGTTGCCGGTCACGAGCACGAGCCCGCCGAACTTGTTGGACAGGGCCATCAGGAGGTTGCCGCGGATGCGGGCCTGGAGGTTCTCCTCGGCGATGTCCGGCTCGCGGCCCTCGAACGGCTCGGCCAGCAGCTCCTCGTAGGCGCGGTACGGCTCCTCGATCTCGAGCTCGTACATCCGCACGCCGAGGCTGGCGGCGAGTCGACGGGCGTCCTCCTGTGTTCCGGAGGAGGAATGGCGCGAGGGCATCACCACACAGCTCACGCGCTCGGGGCCGAGGGCGTCGACGGCGAGGATGGCCACGAGCGCCGAGTCGACGCCGCCCGACAGGCCGAGCACCACGCCACCGAAGCCGTTCTTGTCGACGTAGTCGCGCAGGCCGGTGATAAGCGCGGCGTGGATCTCCGCCTCGGGGCCGAGCGGCTCGGCCACCGCTCCGCCGGTCTGCGCCGACCGGTCGTCCGTCGCGAGCTCGAGGCTTCCGAGGCGGGCGAGCTCGCGGCCGCTCGCGCGCTCGCGGCGCACGGCCTCACGGTGCGAGGTGTCTCGCAGCCGCTCGGCGGCCACCGCCCCGAGATCGACGGTGCAGAACAGCAGCTCCTCGTCGAACTGCGAGGCGCGGGCGAGGACCTCGCCGCGGGCATCGATGACCGCGCTCATCCCGTCGAAGACGAGCTCGTCCTGGCCGCCCACCATGTTGCAGAAGGCGACGGCCACGAGACTGTCGCGCGCCCGCTGCGCCAGCATCCGCTCGCGCGCGCGGGGCTTGCCCGCGTGGTAGGGCGAAGCCGACAGGTTGACGATCAGCTGAGCGCCCGCGAGCGCTTCGGAGGTGGCCGGCGGACCGGGCTCCCACACGTCCTCGCAGACCGTGAGTCCGACCTGGGCGCCGTTCAGCTCAAGGATCGCCGGCTGGGTGCCGACCTGAAAGTACCGGTGCTCATCGAAGACCCCATAGTTGGGCAGGTACATCTTGCGGTAGGTGGCGACGAGCCGCCCGTCGGCGAGGACGGCGGCGGCGTTGTAGACGTCGTCCGCGCGCTCCGGGAACCCGACCACGGCGACGATCCCGGCGGTCTCGACCGCGAGCTCCTCGAGGGTTCGCCGGGCGGCGTCGAGGAAGCCGGCCTTGAGCAGCAGGTCCTCGGGCGGGTAGCCGCACAGCGCGAGCTCCGGGAAGACCACCAGCGCAGCGCCCTGCTCCCGTGCCCCTCCGATCATGGAGGCGATCCGGGCGGCGTTTCCGTCGAGGTCCCCGACGGTCGCGTCGATCTGGCCGAGGGCGATCCGCAGGGGCTGGTTGCTCAGGCTCACGCCGGTGAGTATGCAGGCAAAAGGCATGGCGGCATCTACACTGGACCCATCGGATCGGGAGCCGAACAGCCGACGGCCGCTGCCACCAGCGGCCGCCTCGCCCGCACGGGCCGGATGGCGGCGTTCGCCCTCGCGGTCTGCGTCCTGTTGGCCGCGCCCGCCGCGGCCCAGGTTCCCTCGGGCGGCGCCGCGGGCAAGGCCCCGAAGGCCGACCGTGACGGCGACCGAGTCTTCGACGATCTCGAGCAGCGCCTCGCGCCGCGCGCGAGCGACGACCGCGTCGACGTGATCGTTACCCTCGACGACGACGCCTCGGCGGCGCGTCTCGAGCGCCTCGAGCGCCGCGTCGGCGGACTCAGGGTGCGTGATCGCTTCAGCGTGGTCGACGGCTTCGCGGCGCGAGCGAGCAAGGCTCAGGTCGCGGCGCTGGCTCGCCGCCCCGGCGTGGCCGCGGTCGAGGCCGACGGCCGGGTGCGCGCGCTCAACCAGTCCGGCTCCCAGGCCTTTGGGGTGACCCGCGCGCGGTTCGACAATCCCTGGCTCGACGGCAATCGCGACGGCTACCCGGCTCGGTATTCGAGCCGGGACATGGTCGCCGCCGTGATCGACACCGGCATCGACACCCGTCATCGCGATCTCGACGAGCGCAAGGTGCTGGCGTTCGCCAACTGCGTCAGCAGGTGCAGCACGCGCACGGCGTTCGACGACAACGGCCACGGAACTCACGTCGCGGGCACGCTCGCGGGCGAGGGTGACGCCCTGGACGATCGCCGCAACCGTGGAGTCGCCCCAGCTGCCGCCCTCGTCGGGATCAAGGTGCTCGGTCGGGACGGCGGCGGGGCGGAGAGCGCCGTAATCCGCGGGATCGAGTGGGCCGTTGCCAACCGTGCGCGCTACGGCATCGAGGCCGTCAACCTGTCGCTCGGCGGCGCCGGCTGCTCGGACGGCTCCGACGCGATGTCACGGGCGGCGAGCCGCGCGTCCTCGGCCGGGCTGATCGTGGTCGCCGCGGCGGGCAACTCCGGTCCTGCCAGGTGCACGGTCAGCGGGCCGGCGGCGGCCTCCAACGTGCTGGCCGTGGGCTCCATGGCCGATCCGGCCCACGGCGGCTTCCTGGCCAGCTGGTCCTCGGCCCGAGGCCCCCGGCTCGGCGGCGGCGTGGTCAAGCCCGATGTGATGGGCCCGGGCATCGGGGTCGTCTCGGCACGCTACGGCAGCCAGACCGGCTACTTGTCCAGGAACGGCACGAGCTCGGCCTCCCCGTTCGTCACCGGCGTGGCGCTGCTCATGCGCGACGCCACCCCCGCGATCTCGGCGGCCACGATCCGCACGCGGATCAGGTCGAGCGCCCGCGACTGGGGCCCTACTGGCGCCGACATCGACTTCGGCTGGGGACGCCTCGACGCCTACAGGGCACTCCGCTCGGCGGGCGCGACCGGCCTGGCGAACCCACCGGTCGCCCCCGACCACAAGGTGTTCGGGGGCACGTTCGCCGGTCCCGGCGAGGGGGTGGACCAGCGCCGCGAGGTGCGTGAGTTCGCGCTCGACGTCAAGAACCTCTGCTCCCCGATCGCCGCCGGCCTCGTCACCGTGCCCTGGAACGGGTATGCCGAGGAGACCGGCGACTTCGACTTTGACGTGAGGCTGTTCGACCCCTCCGGAACCGAGGTGCAGAAGGGCGCCGGGACCACCGACGAGCGCCAGGACGACCTCTCCCACCAGCCGTCGCGCACCGGTACCTACCGGCTGGAGATATCGAACTGGCGAGGCAAGGGCGGGTTCTTCACCGACGTCTCCGCGGGCCTCGCTCCGCCGCCTCCCGGCGCCCCGGCGCGCTGCAGCAGCTCCCCGTAGCCTCAGGCCCGGGCGCGGGTGCGCCGGACTCGGCGATCGCCCATCTGCACCCCGGCAGCCTCCACGAGGTCGCCGATCGCCGCCCGGAGGTCGGAGGCGAGGTCGTCGAGGTCAGGCAGCGCGTCCCAGTCGCCGGTGAGGCCGAAGCCGATGCGACCGTTGTAGCTCATGATGGCCACCCCGAGGCCCTGACCGGGCGCGAGCGGGACCATCGGCAGGAAGTCGATCATCTCGTGCCCCAGCAGGTACAGCGGCAGCTGGGGTCCGGGCACGTTGGTCACCACGAGGTTGAACAACCGCCCTCGCGTGGCCAGGCGCGCGGCCTGGCTCATGATCGTCGGCGAGGCGAAGCCCGAGAGCTCGGTCAGCGCCTTGGCGCCCATGGCCTGACCACTCTCCTTGAGGCTGGTCATGGCCTCCGAGATCAGCTCGAAGCAGACGGTCGGCTCGCGGGCCCACACCGGGAGCGGCGCCATCATCCCCGCGACCTGGTTGCCGGGGTCGCCGCGACCGGACTCGTCGCGCACGCTGACCGGGATGAAGGCGCGCAGCTCGAGGCCCTCGGTCGAGACGCCCCGATGGTAGAGATGCCGCCCGAGCGCGAGGGTGACGACGGTGAGCATCACGTCGTTGACGGTCCCTCCGAGCTCGTCCTTGATCGCCTTGGCCTCGGGCAGGTCCCAGCGGACCCACGCGAACCGGCGGTGCGGCCCTATCTCCACGTTGTAGGGACTCGATGGAGCGGGGCGGATGCTCGAGGCCAGGAACGAGCCGAGCCCGGCGGCACGCGCGGCCAGGCCTCCGACTACCCGGCGCGGATGCCGCGCGAGGGAGGTTGCGCTACGCACCGCGTCGAGCGGTCCGGCCGCACGCTCGGCCAGCGCCTCGCCGAGCAGCTGGGCGTCCGAGGGCATCGGGTGGGCCAGCCAGCGCGCTCCGCGCTCGGGCGGGACCGCCGGCTCGCGCTGGGTGTCGAACAGCACGTTCATGAGGTCGACGCCGGCGATCCCGTCGACGAGCGCGTGGTGGGTCTTCGAGAGCACGGCGAAGCGCTCTCCGTCCTCGCCGTCCTCGAGGCCCTCCACCAGCCAGATCTCCCACAGCGGCTTGTCGAGGTCGAGCGGCTGGGCGAAGACTCGCCCGGCCAGCGCGCGCAGCTGGTCCTCGTCGCCGGGCTCCGGCAGCGCGGCGTGGCGGACGTGGTAGCCGATGTTCAGATAAGGATCGTCGACCCAGCGGGGACGTCCCTGGCCGAGCGGCACAAAGGCGACGCGCTGGCGGTAGCGCGGCACGAGGTGCAGGCGCTCCTCGACCGACCGGACGAGCTCCTCGTAGCGCGGCGGAGCGCCCTCGAAGGTCAACGCGGCGGCCACGTGCATGTGCGCCGAGCCGTCCTCGATATCCAGGAACGAGGCGTCGAGCGGCGTCAGTCGGTCCTTGTTCACAGCGGTTCCACCTTTCCCCCGAGCCCCTCCAGGTGTCGGCCCGGCCAATACGCTTGGCGGCCGTGTACGCCGATTCGGCCCTGCGACCGTGGTTCGACGCCCTGCGCTCCAGCGTACCGGAGCTGCGGCTGTTCGACGCCCACACGCACACGGGCGCGCACGACCCCGACGGGTTCACCTGCTCGGTCTACGAGCTGACCGAGGCACTCGAGCTCGCGGACGCGCGTGGAGTCCAGTTCTCCATGCACGAGCCCGACGGCTATCCACCGGCCAACGACCGGGTCATGGCCGAGGCCGCGGCCTCCGGCGACCGGTTGGTGCCCTTCTGCCGGCTCGATCCCGGCCGCGAGCCCGTTGCCGAGGCCGAGCGATGCCTCGCCGCCGGGGCCCGGGGACTGAAGCTGCACCCGCGCGCCGAGGGCTTCTCGCTGGCCGACCCGTCGGTCGAGCCGATCTTCGCCCTCGCCCACGAGCGCCGACTGCCCGTCGTCATCCACGCCGGCCGGGGAATCCCCGCGCTCGGGCGCCACGTGCTCGGGCTGGCCGAGCGCTATCCGCACGCCCGCCCGATCCTCGCTCACGCCGGGATCTGCGACCTGGCGTGGATCTGGCGTCGCCTCGACGACCATCCCAACGTCTTCTTCGACACCGCGTGGTGGTTCCCGGTCGACCTGCTCAGCCTGTTCGCGCTCGTGCCCCCGGGACGGATCCTCTGGGCCAGCGACGCTCCGTACGGGACCCCGGTCCAGTCCGCCGTGCTCGCGCTGCGCTGCGCGCTCGAGGCCGGCCTCTCGCCCGCGCAGATCGCCTCCGTCGCCGGCCGCCAGCTCGAGCGGCTGCTGGCCGGTGAGGAGCCGCTCGAGGTCGGGCCGGCGCCGGGGGCCGAGGCGATGGCGAGCGACCTGCTGCTCGACCGCGTGCACGCCGCGCTGATCAACGCGCACGGGCGGATCATGGGCGGCGAGGACGGCGACGCCGGGATCGCCCTCGCGCGCCTGGCCTGCGAGGTGGGGGAGGAGGCCCCGCAGGCGCCGGTCTGTCGCTCGGTCCTCGCGCTGCTCGATCGCTTCGAGCGACACGCCGCGGCCACCAGCGACGCGAACGCGCCGGGAAACCTGCCCGGCGCGCGCTTTCCGAGCCTTCACCTGCTGATCGTCGCCGCGGGGGTCGCGCGGACGCCGAACGTGGCGCTTCCGCCCGAGCCGGAGCTCGTGGCCGCGGGCGAGCGCTCGCCCTGAGCCGGGAGCGCCCCTGGCCGATGCCAGCGCTCGTGCAGCGCTCAGCTCTCGCAACTCTGCGCCGAGACTCGGGTTAGGATGACTCAGAGAACTTCGATTTCGGCCTGCCGAGCCGCCGGTGTCCGCGCCGGTGGACGGGGGAACCACTGGTCCGCGCACGTCGCGGGCCGAGGGGCGAATCGGCCGGTGTTCCGGCCTTAGCGGGATGTGAACGCACCCTGCGAGCCCGTCAGCTAACCCCGTAAGCGAAGCCGGGAAGGGAAGACCAATGCCGGAGAGCACCCATGTCGTGCGCTGGGCGCACGCGTTGCGCGCGGCGCTACTCGCGTGTCTGGCCCTCGCTCTGGCGGGCCCGGCTGCCGCGTCGGCCGCGGCCGAAGGCCGGAACGGCGACAGAGCTCGCGCCTCGGCTGCGCTCGAAGGCACGGACCTCGCGGGCGCTGAGGACGACACAGAGGCTCCATCGGAAGACGGGCGCTCGGAGCGCGAGCGGCGGGAAGAGGAGCCGTCGAGCGAGGCGGCGGCGGGCGGTTCCGGCGATGAGTCGCCCGCGCCGGCCGCCGCCCGGGACGCTCAGGGCCCGAGCGAGGCGCGGGACTCCGTCCGCCGCCAGGTCACCTCGCGCACCAAGGGCATCGGGGCATCGGTCCGCCGAGAGGTCGAGTCGGGTACCCGGAACCTCAGGCGTCGCGCCCCCGCTGGTGGCGGCGGGCCCGGCCGGGCCTCGCAGGACGGCGAGCGCGATGAAGCTTCACGGGACGTCGCCCGCGACGGCGGCGACCACGGCACGGTCAGCGTGTCGGCGTCGGCGGATGAGCGCATCAACCTCGACGGGCGCGACAACCGCCAGATCTACCTCGGTCGCACGGCGACCGTGCGCGGGGTCGTCCCGTCGCAGCGTCCCGGCCGCGAAGTCGTACTCGAGGCCATCAGCGGAGGACGCTGGGTCGAGGTCGACCGCGACGTCACCGACGAGAACGGCCGCTTCTCGATGACGTGGAAGCCGGGCTACGCTGGCCGCCGCTCGGTCCGTGTGCGCCGCACCAATCCACTCTCGACCGAGCCGCCGAGCGGCATCCGCACCCTCTACGTCTACCGCCAGCGCGTCGCGTCGTGGTACGGCCCAGGCTTGTACGGGAACCGCACCGCTTGCGGGCAGACGTTCACCAGCCAGCTGTTGGGGGTCGCGCACCGCACGCTGCCCTGCGGCTACATGGTGACGATCCGCTACAACGGCCGCTACAAGACCGTGCCGGTGGTCGACCGCGGTCCGTACGTCCGCGGTCGCGACTTCGACCTCACCGAGGCGCTGCGCAACTACCTCGGCTTCGACGGAGTGGACACGATCCGCGCCACAGCCTGACGGTTGGCCGGCCGAGTGCCGAGGGGGCACGCGAACGCGGCGACGGGCGACTCAGCTCGACTGGCGTACCGGCCGCACCAGAATCTCGTTCACGTCGACGTGCGGCGGCTGTGAGAGCGCGAAGAGCACGGCGCGGGCGACGTCGGCGCTCTCGAGCGCGTTGTCGGGGCGGTTGTCGAAGAACGGGGTGTCGACCATCCCGGGGCTGACCAGCGTGACGCGGAGGTCGGCCTCGGGCATGTCGTTGCGGATCTCCTGGCGGAGGCTCTCGGCCATAGCACCGACCGCGAACTTCGTAGCCGAGTAGAGCGAGCCGGGAAGGGGGCGGCGGCCGGCCACCGACCCTGTGATCACGAAGTGTCCGGCCCGCGAGTCGCGCAGGTGGGGAAGGGCGGCCCGGATCGTCAGAGCGACGCCCAGCACGTTGGTCTCGACCATCTCGCGCCAGTGCTCGACCGACTCCCCGAGGAACCCGCGACCCGCGCCCATCCCGGCGTTGGCGAACACCGCGTCGAGGCGCCCGAAGCCCTCGAGCGCAGTGGCCACGAGTCCTTCCAGGTCCTCGAAGCGGGCCACGTCACAGCGGCGGAGGAGCGCGTGCGCCTCGCCTCCCAGCTCGGTCGCGAGCTCGCGCAGCCGATCCTCGGAACGAGCGCCGAGGACGACGCGCCAGCCCGCCTCGACCGCCTGGCGAGCCGTGGCCGCGCCTATGCCCGTACTCGCACCCGTGATGAGCAGGACCGGCGCGTCGCCGGTCCGATCGGAAGCCATGGCCGCTCAGCCCTCCGGGGTGGGTCCGGCGACCGAGACCGCGCCCTCCATGATCTGGTCGATCCGCTGAAGATCGTCGTCGGAGAGCTCGATGTCGGCGGCCGGAGCGGTGCCCTCGATGTGGTCTGGTCGCCGCGCGCCGGTGATGGCCACGTGCACCCCGGGCTGGGCCAGCGTCCAGGCCACCGCGAGCTGCGCCACCGTGTGGCCGCGCTCCTGCGCGAACTCACCCAGATCCTCGACGACCTCGAGGTTGCGCTCGAAGTTCTCGCCCCGGAAGAGCTCGCTCGAAGCGCGCCAGTCGTCGTCCTCGAGCTGGGTGTCGCGGTCGAACTTGCCCGAAAGCAGCCCGTGGGCCAGCGGTCCGTAGACGAGCACGCCGATGTCGTGCTCGCGGCAGTAGGGCAGCACATCGGCCTCGATGTCGCGGCGGAAGAGGTGGTAGGGCGGTTGAAGCGTCTCGACGGCGACTCCGCTCTCCAGTCCGCGCATCTCCTCGACGTCGAAGTTCGACACCCCGACGTGGCGGATCTTGCCCTCCTGCACGAGCTCCGCAAGAGCGCCTGCGGTCTCGTCCCACGGCGTGTCGTGATCGGGCCAGTGGACCTGGTAGAGGTCGATGTGGTCGACGCCAAGATATCCGAGGCTGTCCTCGACGCCCTGGCGCAGCCACTCCGGGCTCGAGTCGCGCTCCAAGCCGTCGTCGGTCATGCGCAACCCGCCCTTGGTGGCCAGGACGATCTCGTCACGGCGCGAGCGCAGCTCGTCGCCGAGCGCCTTTTGCACGAGCTGCTCGGAGGCGCCGAAGCCGTACGCCTGAGCGGTGTCGAAGAAGTTGATGCCGAGCTCGAGGGCCCGGCGCATCGCCTCGATGTTCTCCTGCTCGTCGAGCGAGCCCCAGTCACCACCGAGCTGCCACGTGCCGAAGCAGATGCGGGACACCTCGAGGCCGCTGCGGCCGAGCTTGATGCGGTTCATATCTCTCCTGGTTGTCGAGTCGATCGCGCGGGCCGATCGCCCACGCCTCGTAGCGTTCCCCCGGCGGGCGGGCAGCGAACACGCGATCGCGCCAGCCCTATGGACGTGTCCGCCGGCCCGGGCCGCGGAGCGGCGACGGCGGTAGCCTTGGCGCCCGTGCCGAGCCACCGCCACGGCCGTGCAAGCCCTCGAGGAGTAGCGACATGAGCGATCCGCCCGGAGCGTGGGAGAGCGGCAACCCCCGAAGTCGCGACTCCTCGATCGCGGCGGTCGGGAGCGCGGGAGTGACCGGCAGCGCAGCGACCGCCGGGAGCGCCGCGGTGGTGGGCAGCGCGGGCACGGTCGGCAGCGTCGGCGTGGTGGGTAGCGCCGGCACCGCTGGGAGCGCTGGGATCGTCGGCAGCGCCGCGACCGCCCTGAGCATCGGAGTAGTGGGCAGCGCCGGGGTGGCCGGCGGCATCGCAAACGTCGGCTGCGCCGCCTGCGTGGCGTGCATCGGCTGCGTCGATTGCGTCGGGTGCGTCGGGTGCATCGGCTGCGTCGGCCTGCGGGGAGCGGTCGGCGCCATCGGCCGCCGAGCGTGACCCACGAGCTCGGACCGACGCGGCGGGATCGACTCACGATCTGGCCCGTGGAGGAAGACGGCTTCGGCGTCGACGTGGAGTGGCGCGGCGCCGCGGGAAACGGCCGGGCGACCGTGGTCAGAGCACTGCTCGAGGAGGCGCAGATCAAGCACCGCCTGCGGCAGGGAGTCGACGGGCGGAGCTGGACGCTGCGGGTCGGCCCGGTGGCGGGCGACCAGGTCATGCGCCTGATCGACGAGTTCCTCTGGTAGACGGCGGCGGAGAAGGCGTCCTGGCTCCAGGGCCGCAGGACCGTGCTTCGCATGCGGCGATACCGGGTGTAACGCTGTGGCGAAGGTCATGGTCTCGGTCCCGGACGAGCTTCTCGACGCCGCCGACGCGCAGGCGGCACGACGCGGAACGACGCGCAGCGGCCTATTGCGCAGCTTCGGCGACGATGCCCTTCGCCGGCGTCGCAGAGCGAGCTGCCCCGATCGAGGAGCTGATGCGAGGGCGCGACGGCTCACGGCGGCGGTGCGGGCGAGCTCCTCAAGCACCACAGACCTCGCAGATGACGACCTGGCTCGCCGACGCGAGCGTCCTGCTCGCGCGCGAGGAAGGGGACGACGCCCATCACGACGAAGCGCGCTGGCTGCTCGGCGGACCCGAGCCCGTCGCCACGCTCGACCTCGCCTACTACGAGGTAACCCATGTCGCGGTCCGCGCGTGGCGAGACGTAGAGGGCAGAAGTCCGCTCCGCTGGAGAAGTACGCTCGATAATGTGGGTTATGTAAAGTTGTCCCTAAGACGGACCGCTAACTGTCCTGCCCACGCACGTTGTGAACGCGGCTGATCGGCGGGCGGTTACCGATTCCGGAGTGGGGTCTGCGCTCGTTGTAGTGGCGCAGCCAGTGTGGCAGCGCCGCGTTGCGATGGCGGTGTGAGCGGTAG
>CADCVU010000186.1 GCA_902806245.1 uncultured Solirubrobacterales bacterium | reverse complement strand
AGGGCGCAGCTCCCGCCCCCGGCGACGGCGGCGCCGCGCCCGGCGGCGGCGCCGCGGAGCGAGGCGGTGCCGAGTCGAGCTCCCCGCCCTCGGGCGGCGATTCCGGCGCCGGCGCCCCCGCTCCGTGACGCCTCGCCCTGCGTGAGCGCTCTCGCCGGCGTCGCCTTTGACGCGTTCGGAACTCTGTTCGACCTCTCCGGCCTGAAGCCGCGGCTGGAGGAGCGCTTCGCCGCGCGCGCGGATGCGGTCTTCGGCGGCTTCACCTCCCGGCTCGTGCCCTACACGTGGCACCTGACCGCCTCCGCTCGCTACCGGCCGATCACCGAGGTCGCGGCGTCCGCCTTCGCGGCGGCGGCCCGCGAGGCCGGCGCGGAGCTGGACGAGCCGGGCGCGCGCAAGCTCGCCGGCTCTCTGACCGAGCTCCCCGCCTACCCCGACGTGGCCGGGGGCCTCGAGGCTCTCGGAGACCGGCGGTTGGCCGTGCTCTCGAACGGCACGGCCGCGGGGATCGAAACCCTCGTCCGCGGCGCCGGCGTGGACGGGCACTTCGACCACCTGCTCGCCGCCGATGCGGTCGAGCGGTTCAAGCCCGCCCCCGAGGTCTACGGACTCCTGACCGACGCCTTTGGGGCAGAGCCCGCCGAGCTGATGCTCGTGTCGGCCCACGAGTGGGATGTCGCCGGCGCCCAGGCCGCCGGCCTGCGAGGGGCGCTCGTCGCGCGCGAGGGGGCGCCGACCTCGTTCCTCGACCACGAGGCCGACCTCGTGGTCGGCGATCTCGGCGAGCTCCCGGACGCACTCGAGCGCTTCGAGGCCGAGCGAGACGGCTGAGCGTGCGCCGCCCGCGAGGGCGCCGCGATCGAGCGGGGTATATTCGCGCCGCATGCGGATCGGCGTCATCACCGGCACGGGCACGTATGCGCTCGCCGGCTACGGCGAGTCGGCGCCCGAGGCCGTCTCCACGCCCTACGGCGACGCGCTCGTGGCTCGCGGCCGCGGCGAGGACGGCCTCGAGATCCTGCACGTCGCGCGCCACGGCGAAGGCCACCGCCGGCTCTCGAACCAGGTCGACCACCGCGCGAACATCGCCGCGCTCGTCGAGCTCGGAGCCGAGGTGGTGCTCGGCGTCACCGTCTGCGGCGCCGTCGACCCGAGCGTCGAGCTCGGATCGCTGATCGTCTTCGACGACCTCCACTTTCCGGTCAACCGCCTGCCCGACGGCTCGCTGTGCTCCTTCTACTCGGAGGCCGGCGATCCGCGCCGCGGACATTGGATCTTCGAGGGCCCGTTCTCCGAGGAGCTGCGCTCGACGCTCGTCATCGGAGCGCGGGCGGCCGGCCTGACCCACCGTGCCGAGGGCTGCTACGGCCACGTCGACGGCCCCCGCTTCAACACGCGCGCGGAGATCCGCGGCCTCGCCGCCTGCGGCGTGACGGCGGTGAGTCAGACCGCGGGCCCCGAGGCGGTCCTGTGCGGCGAGGCCGAGCTGCCCTACGCGCTGCTCGGCTACGCGACCGACTATGCGAACGGCGTCAAGGACGAGGCCACGCCCGTCGACGACCTCCTGGCCCTGATCGAACGCAGCACCGAGGTCTTCTCCTCGGCCCTGGCGGCCACACTGCCGGCCCTCGCTCAAGCCGGCGCGGTGCCCGCGGGCGTGGTCTACCGCTTCGAGAGCTGAGCGAGCGCGGGCGCCGCGCCTCCCCCGCTCAGGCCTCGGCCAGGAGCGAGGGCAGATCGAGCGCCCGCGTGTACATCTGCACCGCTCCGGAGGCCGTGCGCGGCCAATCCTCGCGCGGGCGATCGCGGTAGAGCTCGAGCCCGTTGCCGTCCGGGTCGCGCAGATAGATCGCCTCGGAGACCCCGTGGTCGGAGGCCCCGTCAATCGAGATCCCGGCCTCGGCAAGCCGCCTCAGAGCGTCGGCGAGGGCGGCGCGGCTGGGGTAGAGGATGGCCGCGTGGAACAGGCCCGTGTGCCCGGGCGGCGGCGGCGATCCACCTGCGCTCTCCCAGGTGTTGAGGCCGATGTGGTGGTGGTAGCCGCCGGCCGAGACGAACGCCGCGGCCTCGCCGAAGCGGTCCTGGAGCTCGAAGCCGAGCACGCCGACGTAGAAGGCCAGCGCGCGGTCGAGGTCCGAGACCTTGAGGTGCACGTGCCCGATCCGCGCGCCGGCGTCGATCGGGCCGCGCTCATGCGGCGCCTCGGCGCTCACGACGACGCCGCGGCGCGGCGATCCGCACGCGCCCGCGCGAGTCGCCGCCGGGCTTCGCCGCGCGCCCACGCCAGCCACAGCACCGCGACGTCGGCGACGAAGCTCACGAGGTGTCCGAGCGGTCCCGTCAACAGCCATGCGGCGAGCCTCTCGCCGCCCGTCCGACGCAGGTCGAGACCCCGGTCGCTCACCCTCGCCACGCTATCGTGACCGCGCCATGGCCGCGACTCTGACCACCACCACCGAGGAGCTTCCCGACTCGCGCGTGCGCGTGCGCGTGGAGGTCGACCCGGCGGTGATCGAGCACGAGCTCGACGGCGCGGCCCGCGCGCTGGCCGGCGACATGAAGGTGCCGGGCTTTCGCCAGGGCAAGGTCCCGGCGCCGATGGTCATCCAGCGCATGGGCCGTGAGGCCGTGCTCGACGAGGCCGTGCGCCGAGCACTCCCCGAGTGGTACGGGCACGCGGTCCAGCAGGAGCGCATCGCCACCGTGGGCGAGCCGAAGGTCGACCTGGCAGACATGCCCGAGAAGGGGGCGCCGCTGCGCTTCTCCTTCGAGGTCGCCGTCCGCCCCCGGGCACAGCTCGGCGACTACCGGAACCTGGAGGTCCCTCGGCGCGAGCCCGAGGTCGACGACGAGGCCGTCGAGGCCGAGGTCGAGCGCCTGCGCGAGGCCCAGGCCGCGCTCGAGACCGTCGAGCGCCCTGCCGGCCCGGGCGACTTCACGGTGATCGACTTCGTGGGCACGATCGACGGCGAGCCGTTCGAGGGCGGCGAGGCGCGCGGGCACCTGCTCGAGCTCGGTTCGGGTCAGCTCATCGAGGGCTTCGAGGAGGGACTGACCGGCGCGAGCGCCGGGGAGGAGCGCGAGGTCCGCGTCACCTTTCCCGAGGACTACCGCGCCGAGCAGCTGGCCGGGCGCGAGGCCGTGTTCGCCACGGCGGTCCGCGAGGTCAAGGAGAAGCGGCTTCCCGAGGCCGACGACGACTTCGCCCTCGAGGCCGGGGGCTTCGATTCGCTGGAGGAGCTGCGCACCGACATCCGCCGTCGCCTCGCCGAGCGCGAGGGACACGCCATCGACAACGAGTTCCGCGAGGCCGCGGTCGACGCGGCGGTCGAGCGAGCCACCGTCGAGGTCCCGCACGAGCTCGTCCACGCCAAGGCGCACGAGCTGTGGGGGCGCACCTCGCGCCGTCTCCAGGCCCAGGGCATCGATCCGGCGCGCTACCTCGAGATGACCGGCAAGGACGAGGAGGAGCTGATCACCGAGTCCGAGCCCGAGGCCGAGCAGGCGCTGCGGCGCGAGTCGGTGCTGGCGGCGATCGTCGCGGCCGAGGCCATCGAGGTCTCCGACGAGGAGATCCTCCAGTCCCTGCGCGAGTCCGCCACCGCCCCGGGCGCAAAGCCGCCGAGCGAGCGCAAGCTCGAGCGCTCGCTGGCCAAGGCCAAGGAGGACGGCCGCGCCGACGCGCTGCGCGAGGACATCGCCATGCGCAAGGCGGTCGACCTGATCATCGAGGAGGCGAGCGCGATCCCGCCCGCCCGAGCCGAGGCTCGCGAGCAGATCTGGACGCCCGAGCAGGAGTCCCAGCCGCCTGCGGCCGAGCTCTGGACGCCGAGCAGCTGAGGCACCGAGCCGGCTCGCGACGGGCTCGCCGACTCTCCCTCGCCGCTGTCGACAGCCCGTCGCGGACCCTGGTCGGAGTGCCCTCGAACGGCCGTCCAAGCGGTCCCCACGGGCCCCGAGCGGCCCACCGGCCGTTGCTACAGTGACGGCACTCGCCGGACCAGCCGGTGCGGCGGTCGCAGCTTTTTCGAGCGGCGGCAGGATTCCCGGTGGAAAGGCGAAACGGAACCGCTCATGAGCCCACTAGTACCCATGGTCGTCGAGCAGACCTCGCGCGGTGAGCGTGCCTTCGACATCTACTCGCGCCTGCTCAACGAGCGGATCGTCTTCCTCGGCACGCCGGTCACCGACGAGATCGCCAACCTGATCGTCGCGCAGCTCCTGCACCTCCAGGCCGAGGACCCCGACAAGGACATCTCGCTCTACGTCAACTCGCCGGGCGGATCGGTCTACGCGGGACTGGCGATCTACGACACCATGCAGTACATCAAGCCCGACGTGCAGACCATCTGCGTCGGCATCGCCATGTCGATGGGCGCGCTGCTGCTCGCCGGCGGCGCCCACGGCAAGCGCATGGCCCTGCCCAACGCGAAGATCCTCATCCATCAGGTCTCCTCGGGCTTCCAGGGCCAGGCGACGGACATCGAGATCCACGCGCGCGAGATCATCGACGTGCGCCAGCGGCTCGACCACATCATCGCCAAGCACACCGGCCAGGACTTCGACAAGGTCACCAAGGACACGGACCGCGACTACTTCATGAGCTCCGAGGAGGCCACGGAGTACGGGATCATCGACCGGATCGTCGAGCAGGTCTAGGGCCGGGGCGCAAGCCGGCCGAGGAGGAGGGGGAGAGCATGGCGCGGCCGACGGAACAGAACGAGCAGCTTCTGTGCAGCTTCTGCGGCAAGTCCCAGCGGCAGGTCAAGAAGCTCATCGCCGGACCCGGCGTGTACATCTGCGACGAGTGCATCGATCTCTGCAACGAGATCATCGACGAGGAGCTCACGACGCCGACGAGCTTCGACCTCGACAACCTGCCCAAGCCGACCGAGATCAACGCGGTGCTCCAGGAGTACGTGGTCGGGCAGGACCCGGCCAAGCGCACGCTCGCGGTCGCCGTCTACAACCACTACAAACGCGTGCAGATGATGCAGGCCGAGGACTCCGACCTCGAGCTCCAGAAGTCGAACATCCTCCTGCTCGGACCGACGGGGTGCGGCAAGACCCTGCTGGCCCAGACCCTCGCGCGCATCCTCAACGTCCCCTTCGCGATCGCCGACGCCACGGCGCTGACCGAGGCCGGCTACGTCGGCGAGGACGTCGAGAACATCCTCCTGAAGCTCATCCAGGCCGCCGACTTCGACGTCAAGAAGGCCGAGACCGGGATCATCTACATCGACGAGGTCGACAAGATCGCCCGCAAGGCCGACAACCCGTCGATCACGCGCGACGTCTCCGGTGAGGGCGTCCAGCAGGCGCTTCTGAAGATCCTCGAGGGCACGACCGCCTCGGTGCCCCCGCAGGGTGGGCGCAAACATCCGCACCAGGAGTTCCTGACCATCGACACCACGAACATCCTGTTCATCTGCGGCGGGGCGTTCGCCGGGCTCGACAAGGTGATCGAGCGCCGCGTCGGCCACAACGGGGTCGGCTTCGGCGCGGCGGTGACCTCCAAGGCCGACAAGGACGCCGGCGACGCCTTCGAGTCGGTGCTCCCCGAGGACCTGGTCGAGTACGGGCTGATCCCCGAGTTCATCGGCCGTCTGCCGGTCATCTCGGTCATCCACCAGCTCGAGCGCGACGATCTCGTGACCATCCTCACCGAGCCGCGCAACGCGCTCGTCAAGCAGTTCCAACGCTTCTTCTCCTTCGACGGGATCGAGCTCGTTTTCGCCGACGAGTCGCTGCGCTCGGTGGCCGACCGGGCGCTCGAGCGCGAGACCGGCGCGCGCGGCCTGCGCTCGATCATCGAGGAGGTCCTGCTCGAGGTCCAGTTCGAGCTGCCCTCCCGGCGCGACGTCACGAAGTGCGTCGTCACCAAGGAGACGATCGAGCGCGGGCTCAAGCCCACGCTCGTGACCGAGGCGGCGCCCGACGAGGAGGACGAGGGTCGGATCGAGGAGTCGGCCTAGCGGGGCACTTCGGAAGCCGATCGCCTCATGCGTCAGCTCGCCGAAGGGGTCCACCAGCTCCGCGGCTTTCCTCCCGACGCGATCAACGCCTACCTGGTGGGCGACGTCCTCGTCGACGCCGCGAGCCGCCACGGCGAGCGCCGCATCCTCCGCGAACTGGACGGCCGGGCGCTCGCCGCCCATGTCGTCACCCACGCGCATCCCGACCATCAGGGCTCGAGCCACGCGATCTGCACGCGTCTAAGGGTGCCGTTGTGGTGCGGTGAGGCCGACGTCGAAGCGATCGAGAGCGGCCGCCTGGCCGAGCGCCAGCCGCCCCATCCGCTCAACCGGCTCTCGGAGTGGGCCTTCGCCGGGCCGGGCCATCCGGTCGCTCGCGGCCTGCGCGAGGGAGACGGGGTGGCGGACTTCACCGTGCTCGAGACCCCGGGGCACTCCGCCGGGCACATCGCCCTGTGGCGAGCGCGCGACCGCACGCTGATCGTGGGCGACGTGCTCTTCGGATGCCATCCGCTGACCGGCGTCCCCGGTCTTCACGAGCCGCCGGTCTTCTTCACTCCCGAACCGGCGCAGAACCGCGGGTCGGCTCGGCGGTTGGCCGCGCTCGAGCCGGCGCTGGTGCTCTTCGGGCACGGACCGCCGTTAGGCGATCGGGGCGCCCTGCGCGCCTTTGTCGCGTGCCTCGCCGGCTGAGCTCTCGAGTCCGCCTCCCGGCGCGGGGCGTAGGCCCTTCGTCGCGTCGATCAGCGGCGCGGTGAGCGTCGATTCGCTCGCGTTGGCCGCCGCGACCTCCCGTGCAACTGGAAGGCCGGCCCGAGCCCGGACGGCGTCGCGGATGCGGCAGCTGCGGGAGCTCCCACCCGTGCGAGTCGAGACAGTCGAGCGGTGACTCCACGAAGCATCGTGGTCGCTGTGTTCGCCGAGGCCACGCTCACGTCCTCCTCGCTCACGACCGCTGTCGCGGTGCGGCCTCATACACTGGCGCCGTGGGACCCGACCGCCTGCAGATCCTGCGCGAGCGCACGCGCTACTCACCCGGCGAGGTCGAAGGTCGAGTCTTCGCGCGCTGGGAGGGTGCGGGGGTCTTCCGTCCCGCCCCTCGCGACTCCGCGACCGAGACGTTCTCGATCGCCGTGCCGCCTCCGAACGTCACCGGGGCGCTGCACATGGGCCACGCCCTCAACTCCACGGTCCAGGACTCGCTCGTACGCCTCAACCGCATGCGGGACCGGCGCACGAAGTGGATCTTCGGCACCGACCACGCCGGCATCGCCACCCAGGTGCAGGTCGAGAAGCAACTGCGCGAAGAGGGCACGAGCCGTCAGGAGATCGGCCGCGAGGCCTTCGTCGCGCGCGTATGGGAGTGGCGGGAGCGCTACGGGCGGACGATCGTCGAGCAGTTCAAGCGCCTCGGCGCCTCGCTCGACTACGCCGACGAGCGCTTCACCATGGACGAGGCCTACGCGCGCGCGGTGGCGCGGGTGTTCGTGGCGCTGCACGAGAAGGGCCTGATCTACCGCGACAACTACCTGGTCAACTGGGACCCGGGCACGCGCTCGGCGATCTCCGACCTCGAGGTCGAGCAGCGCGAGATGCGCGACACGCTCTACTCGATCGACTACCCGCTCGAGTCCGGCTCCGGGTCGATCACCGTCGCCACCGTCCGGCCGGAGACCATGCTCGCCGACACCGCGATCGCCGTCAACCCCGACGACGAGCGCTACACGCGCCTCGTCGGCGAGTCGGCGATCCTGCCGCTGGTGGGACGGCGGCTGAAGGTCATCGCCGACCCCTACGTCGACCCGAGCTTCGGCACGGGAGCGCTGAAGATCACGCCGGGCCACGACCCGAACGACTTCGAGCTCGGGCGCCAGCATCGCCTCGAGGAGATCGTGGCCATCGGCGAGGACGGGCGGATGACCGAGGCGGCCGGCCGGCGCTTCGCCGGGCTGACGGTCGACGAGGCCCGCGACGCGGTGGTGGCCGCGCTGCGCGAGCAGGGTCTGATCTCGGGCACCAAACCCTACGTGCACGACGTGCCGCACTCCCAGCGCTCGGGCCGGCGCATCGAGCCGCTGATCTCGCTGCAGTGGTTCTGCGACATGGAGCGCCTCGCCCCGCCGGCCATCGCCGCGGTCGGCGACGGGCGCGTGCGCTTTCATCCCGAGAAGCCGTGGACGGGCGTGTACCTCGACTGGCTCAAGCGGATCAGGCCGTGGTGCGTCTCGCGCCAGCTCTGGTGGGGCCACCAGCTGCCGGTCTGGTACTGCGACGAGTGCGACGAGACCTACGTCGCCGACCCTGCCAGTCCGCCCGAGCGCTGCGGCGTCTGTGGCGACGAGCTCCGCCGCGATCCCGACGTCCTCGACACGTGGTTCTCCTCGGCGCTGTGGCCGTTCGCCACGCTCGGGTGGCCCGAGCCGACGCCCGAGCTCGAGGACTTCTACCCGACCGACGTCCTGTCGACCGCTCGGGACATCATCTTCCTGTGGGTGGCGCGGATGGTCATGTTCGGGATCGAGTTCACCGGCGAGGTGCCCTTCGCCGACGTGCCGATCCATTCGGTCATCCAGGCCCCCGACGGCCGCCGCATGTCGAAGTCGCTGGGAACGGGGATCGATCCCCTCTCGGAGATCGACGCCTACGGCGCCGACGCGGTCCGCTTCGGCCTGCTGGCCATGGCCTCCTCCCAGGACGTGCGCTACTCGGCGGACCGCGTGGCCCAGGGCCGCGACCTGGCCAACAAGCTGTGGAACGCCTCGCGGCTGATCCTGCTCCAGGCCGGCGAGGCGCTCGGCTCCGAGGGCCGGGTCTCGCCCGGCGGCGAGCCTCCGCCCGCCCGCGCGCCCGAGGACCGCTGGATCGTCTCGCGGCTCGAGACGGCCAGCGCGGAGATCACCGATCTGATCGATCGGTTCGAGCTCTCGCGGGCCGCGCGCGAGCTCTACGCCTTCGTGTGGGGCGAGGTCTGCGACTGGTACCTCGAGCTGGTCAAGCCGCGGCTCTACGAGGGCTCGCCCGACCGCCGCGAGGCCGCCGAGATGGCCCTCTGGGTCCTGCGCCGCGTGCTCGTGCTCGCCCATCCCATGCTCCCGTTCGTGACCGAGGAGATCTGGTCGTTCGTACCGGGGGTCGAGGAGGAGCGGCTGCTGGCCGTCGAGCCCTGGCCCGAGCCGGCGCCGCAGCGCGTGGACCCGGAGGCCGAGCGTGAGGTCGACGAGGTGATCGAGGCGGTCACCGCCCTGCGCCGTTACCGCGACGAGGTCGAGGTGCCCGCCTCGGCCCGGATCCCCGTCCGGCTCGAGTCCACCGGCTTCGACGCCACCGCCGCGCACCTCGCCCGGCTCGCTCGGCTCGAGCTCAACTCCGATGCGGCGGGGGCCGAGCCGATCGCCTCGGTCGCCGTGCCCGGCGGCGCGGTGCACGTCCTAGCCTCGGCGGCGCTCGACGGGGGAGAGGTCGAACGCCGCCGGACCGCGCGCCGCCATGCGCTCGAGGCCGAGATCGCCCGCGCCGAGGTCAAGCTCGCAAACCGAGGCTTCGTGGAGAAGGCGCCGCCCGCGGTGGTCGAGGGCGAGCGCGAGAAGCTCGAGCGGTTCCGGGCCGAGCTGACGGAGCTTCGGTGACCTCGATGAACTACGCCCAGGCCGAGAGCCATCTGCTCGATCTCGAGCTCTTCGGGATGCGATTCGGGCTCGACCGGATGCGCAAGCTGACGACGGTCCTCGGGATGCCGCAGCGGCGCTTCGCCAGCGTCCACGTGGTCGGCACGAACGGGAAGTCCTCGACGGCGAGGATGATCGCGGCCATCCTCGAGGCCCACGGACTGCGAACCGGCACCTACACCTCGCCCCACCTGACCGGCTTCCGTGAGCGGATCGAGGTGGCGCAGGCGCCGATCGCCGAGGCCGACTTCGCCGCGGCGCTCACGCGGGCGGCGCGAGCCGCCGAGCTCGTCGACCGCACGCTCGAGAGCGACGACCGCGTGACCCAGTTCGAGCTCTTGACCGCGGCCGCCTACCACGCGCTGGCCCGAGCCCGCGTCGAGGTCGCGGTGATCGAGGCCGGCCTCGGCGGTCGCCACGACGCCACCAACGTCATCCCGTCGAAGGTCCAGGTCCTGACCGGCGTGGCGCTCGAGCACACGCGCTGGCTCGGGCCGACGCTGAGCCACGTGGCCGAGGAGAAGCTCGCGGTGGTCCCCGACCACGGGTGCCTCGTCGCGGGCGAGCTCGGGCCCGAGGCCGACGCGGTGGCCGAGCGGGTCGCGGCCGAGCGCGGGGCTCGCCGGATTCGGGTAACCCCGGAGGCCGAGGCCGAGGTGCCGCCGCTGCCCCGCGCCCCCGGTGCCTACCAGCGGCGGAACTTCACGCTGGCCACGGCGGCCGCCCGCGCCTTTCTCGCTGGAGACCTCGACCGGGAGGCGGTCGCCGCCGCGGCGCAGCGAGTGTCGGTGCCGGGTCGCCTCGAGCCGGTGGCGGAGCGTCCGCTGGTCCTGCTCGACGGCGCGCACAACCCCGCCGGCGCCCGGGCGCTCGCGGAGTCGACGGTCGAGGTCGTCGGCTCGCGCACGCTCGTCGGCGTCGTCGGCGTGCTCGACGACAAGGATCCCGCCGGGATCCTGGCGCCGCTGCTCCCCCTCATGCGCCGCGTCGTGCTGACCCAGCCTGCGCTCGAGCGGGCCCTGCCGGCCGCCGTCCTGCGCTCGCTGTGCGGCCAGCTCGCGCCCCGGCTCGAGGCCGAGGTGGTACGCGCGCCGGCGGCGGCGCTCGAGCGGGCGCGCGCCCTGGCGGGGGCGGACGGGGCGGTGCTCGTCACCGGCTCCCTGCACCTCGTGGCCGACCTCGTCCGCGCACCCGAGAGCCGGGCCTCGGCGTTATGAGCACTCCCGGCTCACAGCCCCCGCGCCGCCCTTCCCCGCCCGCGGGACGGCCGGCCCGGCAGTCCTCCCGCGAGGGCGCCGGGTCTCGCCCCGCGCGCGCAGCCGGGTCCCGCCCGCCGCGCCCCGACGGCGACGGACCGAGCTTCATGGCCATGATCGGCGTGGTGGCGATCGTCGTCGCGCTGGTCATCGTCGTCTTCTTCGTGTTCGGCTATGTGCTCGGACGGGTCTTCCTCTGAGATCCGGCCGCGGCGCTCGAGCGTTAACCCGACGTGACGTTCCACGTTTCTCGGTAGAATCTCCTGCTCATGCGGTCGCTCGCTCTCTTCGGCATCGAGAACAACGCGCTCAGCCTGGTCGCCGGGCTGCTCGTCCTCTTCCTCGTCGCCCTCTGGCTCGCGCTCGTCTTCTACACCTACATGGACGCGCGCCGGCGGATCGCCGATCCGATGCTGGTCGGGACGGCGGTCGTGGCCGCGCTCGTCTTCCCCTTCGTGGGGACGGTCGTCTACATGATCGTCCGTCCGCCCGAGTACCTCGAGGACGTGCGCGAGCGCGAGCTCGAGATCCAGGCCGCGGAGGCCCGGCTCTCGCAACTCGAGGGCGACGTCTGCCCGTACTGCGACTTCGAGGTCGACAAGGACTTCCTGCGCTGCCCGAGTTGCCTGCGCCGGCTCAAGGAGCCGTGCCGGACCTGCGCCAAGCCACTCGATCCCCGGTGGAAGATCTGCCCTTACTGCGAGGCCGAGGTCTCGAGCGGGCAGAGCCGCGGGCGCGCCCGCTCGGGTGGGCGTCCCTCGGCCCCCACGCGCGCGCGCCCGGCCGGAACCGGGCGACCGGCGGCCGGGGCTCCGGCCGCGGCGCTCGAGCGTTAACCCGACGTGACGTTCCACGTT
>CADCVU010000185.1 GCA_902806245.1 uncultured Solirubrobacterales bacterium | reverse complement strand
GGGGGCGGGCGCGCCCGTCGTTGGGGGCGCCTCCGGGCTCGGGGCGGCGCCGGGGCGGGCGCTGGTTTTGCGCCGCGCGCGCGTCGCCCTCGTCGACCGCGACGACGAGCGCGCGCGGGAGCTGGCCCGAAGCCTCTGCGGAGACGGCGACGGGTCCGCGCTCGGTCTCGCGGCCGACGTGACGGAGGCGGCGGAGCTCGAGGCGGCGGTCGCGAGCGCGGTCGAGGCCCTCGGTGAGCTGCGCCTGGCGGTCTCGTGCGCGGGGATCGGCTGGGCCGAGCGCGTCGCCGGGCGCGAGGGTCCCGCCGGGCTCGCCGCCTTTGAGACCGTGGTCGGGGTGAACCTGACCGGGACCTTCAACGTGCTCCGCCTCGCGGCGGCGTCCATGAGCGCCAACGCTCCGGACGCCGAGGGCGAGCGCGGGGCGGTCGTCATGACCGCGTCGATCGCCGCCTACGACGGCCAGATCGGCCAGGCCGCCTACGCGGCGTCGAAGGGCGGAGTGGTCGCTCTGACCCTGCCGGCCGCCCGCGACCTCGCCGGTCGCGGTGTGCGGGTGTGCACGATCGCCCCGGGGACCTTCGACACTCCGCTGCTCGCCGGGCTGCCCGAGGACGCGCGCTCCGCCCTGGGCCAGCAGGTGCCGTTCCCCCAGCGCCTCGGCCGGCCGGAGGAGTACGCGGAGCTCGCCTGTCACATCGCCGAGAATCCGATGCTCAACGGCGAGACCATCCGCCTCGACGGCGCCCTGCGTATGCCGCCACGCTGAACGGGTGGTCCGCGCCGGTGCGGGTCGCGCTCATCGAGGAGATCGGACGGCCCCCGGCCGTGGGCGAGCGGCCCGAGCCCCATCGCGGCGACGGCCGGGCGCTGATCGAGATCACCGCCGCGCCGGTCAACCCGGTCGACCTCTCGATCGCCGGCGGCGACTTCTACGGCGGCGTGCCCGAGGTTCCCTACGTACCCGGCGTCGAGGGCTTCGGTCGGGTGCTCGAAGCCGAGGGCCTCGAGCCCGGCGCCCGCGTGTACGTACCGGCGGACGGTGGCCGCGGCGGCCCGGGCAGCTTCGCCGAGCGCGTGGCGGTGGAGGAGTCCGCGCTCATGAGCGTCCCCGACGGCTGCGACGACGCGCTCGCGGCGTGTTTCGGCGTGGCGGGGATGGCGGCGTGGCTGCCGCTCGAGTGGCGAGCGGAGCTGCGCGAGGGAGAGACCGTGCTCGTCCTCGCGGCGAGTGGCGCGGTCGGCCAGATCGCCGTCCAGGCCGCGAAGATGCTCGGCGCGGGGCGTGTGATCGCCGCCGCACGCGACCGCGACGGGCTGGAGCGGACGCGCGCCCTGGGCGCCGACGCGACCGTCGATCTCTCGGGCGGCGCGGGCTCCGACGACCTCGCCGAGTCGATCTGCGCCGCCGCGGGCGGCGACGGCGTCGACGTCACCCTCGACCCGCTGTGGGGCGAGCCGATGGTCGCCGCGGCCAAGGCGTCGGCCGCTGGCGCGCGGATGTCTCGATCGGGCAGTCGGCGGGCGCCGAGGCGACCATCGCCTCCGCCACCGTGCGCGGCTCCACGCTCTCCATCCTCGGATACTCGAACTTCGCCGTCCCGGCCGAGGTCCGTGCCTCCGTGTACCGCCGGATGGTCGAGCACGCCGCGGCCGGACGCCTCACCGTCGACCACGACGTCGTCGCCCTCGACGAGGTCGGCGCGGCGTGGAAGCGCCAGCAGGCCTTTCCGCGGCGCAAGCTCGTGCTGCGGCCCTGAGCGGCGCCGCGCTCGCCGGCCGTGCTTCGCGGCTGGCCTAAGATGCCGGTTCGCGCCGCGGACTCGGCGCCCCCCGCGATTCGAGGAGAACGAACCAATGCCCGAAGCCGTCATCGTCGACGCCGTCCGCACCCCGATCGGGCGCGCCTTCAAGGGCTCGTTGACCGGGATCCGTCCCGACGAGCTCGGCGCCTACGTGATCGACCAACTGCTCGAGCGCAATCCCGACGTCCAGCCCGAGGACGTCGAGGACCTGATCTGCGGCTGCGGCCTGCCCCAGGGGGAGCAGAGCTACAACATCGGCCGCATCATCGGCCTGCTCTCGCGGCTGCCCGACACCACGACCGGCACGACCGTGCACCGCTACTGCGCCTCGAGCCTCCAGGCCATCCGGATCGCCGCCCACGCGGTCAAGGCCGGCGAGGGCCACACGTTCATCGCCGCGGGCGTCGAGCACGTCTCGCGGGTGGGGCCGTGGAGCGAGGATGGGCTGCCCCAGCTCATGGGCGCGATCATCGCCAACGCCCCCGACGAGGTCAAGGGTCAGATCCCGAAACCGGAGTTCAAGAACGAGAACGTCGACGGCCACGACGGGCGCACCGACGCCTACATCTCGATGGGCGACACCGCGGAGAACGTCGCCGACCGGTACGACGTCCAGCGCGACGACATGGACCGCTACGCCCAGCGCTCGCAGGAGCGCGCGGTCGAGGCTCGCGACTCGGGCTTCTTCGACCGCGAGATCGTGGCCGTCGAGCTGCCCGACGGCGGCGGAACGGTCGACAAGGACGACGGTCCGCGCGCCGATTCGACGCTCGAGCGCCTGCAGTCGCTCAAGCCGGTCTTCCGCGAAGACGGCCGCGTGACCGCGGGCAACTCGTGCCCGCTCAACGACGGCGCCGCGGCGGTGATGGTCATGTCGGACGAGCGCGCGAACGAGCTCGGGCTCAAGCCGCGGGCGCGGATCGTCGCCTCGGCCACCAGCGGCCTCGAACCCGAGATTATGGGCGTCGCCCCGATCGGCGCGATCAGGAAGGTGCTCGAGCGGGCCGGCATGTCGATCGGCGACGTCGACATCGTCGAGCTCAACGAGGCGTTCGCCGCCCAGGTCATCCCGATCGCCGACGAGATCGGGATCGACTACGACAAGCTCAACCCGCACGGCGGCGCGATCGCCCTCGGCCACCCGTTCGGGATGACCGGCGCCCGGATCATGACCACCCTGCTCAACGGCCTCGAGTCGGGCGACGGGCAGATCGGGCTCGAGACCATGTGCGTGGCCGGCGGTCAGGGCATGGCGATGGTGGTCGAGCGGCTGAACTGAGCTCAGCCGAGGAAGTCGTCGACCGCCAGCCGTAGGCTCGGCACGGCGGTCGGCTCGACCACCTCCCCACGAGCGAAGCGCCGAGTCTGGCGATATCCCTCCTGCGAGGGACGGCTGTGGCGCTCGACCACCTCTTCCCCGAGGTCGACGATCCACGCCTCGGGGTATCCGTAGCGCGCGTATAAGGGCACCTTGACGTTGCGGTCGTAGCGCAGCGAGGACTCCGACACCTCGATCACCAGCAGCGTCTGGGCGGGATCAGGATGCGAGCCGTCGTCGAAGGCGTCGGACCGGATGACCGCGAAGTCGGGTTGAGGGAGGCCGTACTCGCCGATCTGCACGGGTCCCTGGGAGCTGACCAGCAGGTCGTCGCTCGCAGCCTTGACCAAGAGCGCGGTCAGCAGCGTTACGCAGCGATGGTGGCGCCACCCGATCGGGTGCATCTCGACGATCTCGCCGTCGAGCTCGAGGCGGTCGTTCTCGACGAAGAGTCCGGCCTCGTCCATGCGCAGGAACTCCTCGACGCTGAAGCGCCGCCGCGCGATCTCGGGCTCGACCTGCGTCGCCATGGGGCCTCCGCCTCGCTCGCTCCACCGCCGGGGCCACTCCATGGTAAGCCTCCGCGAGCCGAAGTCCGCCCCCTCAGGGCACCGAGATCGTCGCCTCGGCCGACGACAGCCCGTCCGGATCGTTGACCTCGACTCCCGACGGCGGCTCGACCGGACCGTGCAGCAGAGGGTCCTCGGTCTCGGCCATCCACCGTTCGAGCCGGCCGCGCATCTCCTCGAGCGCCGAACCCGCCCGCTCCTGCCCGACCAGGTTGAACGACTCGCCCGGATCGAACACGAGGTCGTAGAGCTGCTCGGACGGGACGGTCCGCTCGCCCCAGCCGTGGCGCAGCAGGTAGTCCTTGCTCGGACCGTCGTCGGTGTTGGGCAGCACGGGCCGCTCGCGGTCGCCGAAGCGGCGGATGTACTTCCAGCGCTTCGTCCGCACCGCACGCTGAGGCTCGTAGGCGGCGTGCCAGGTCGATCCGGCGAAGATCGCCTCGTTGACCTCGTCGGCCTCGCGGCGCACGAGCGGCATCAGCGACGTGCCCTGGAGGAAGTCGGGGCGCTCGGCGCCCACGAGCTCGCACAGCGTCGGATAGACGTCGATGTGCGAGACCAGGCCGTCGCGGACGTGGCCGCCCATGAAGCCGCCCGGACCGCGCATGATCAGCATCACCCCGAGGCCGCGGTCGTAGAGGGTCGCCTTGGCGCCCGGAAAGGGGATGCCGTGATCGGTGGTGAAGACGATCAGCGTCCGCTCCGAGAGCCCATAGGCCTCGAGCGAGCCGAGGACCTCGCCCACACCCTGGTCGAGCGCGCGTGCGCTGGCCCGGAAGGCGGCCATGTCGCGGCGGGTCTCGGGCGCGTCGGGGAGGTTGGGCGGCGGCAGCGCGTAGAGGGTGTCGCGGACCGACTTGGGACCGAGAAACTCGCGGTGAGTCTCGAAGAAGCCGACCGAGAGGAAGAACGGCTCCTCGCCCTGGCGGCTCAGGAACTCGTCGGCGGCGGGGGCGATCTGGTGCGCGTGGTTGGTGTCGATCCTCACCACCTCGTCGTAGCCGATCACGTCGGGCCTCTTCGAGATGTGCTGCTCGCCGATCAGCGCCGAGTGATAGCCGCGGTCGCGCAGCGTGTGGACGACGTGGTGCGTGTAGTCGTTGAGCGACCACCCACGGTGGGCGAGGCCGAGCATTCCGTTCGTGTGTCCGTACTGACCGGTCAGTAGACAGGCCCGGCTGGCCGAGCACGTCGGGGCGGCGCAGAAGGCCTTGCGGAAGAGGATCCCCTGGTCGGCCAGACGCTGGATGTTCGGCGTGGGGATGGAGTAGCCGTAGGGCTGCACATAGCGCCCGGTGTCGTGCGAGTGCATGTAGACGATGTTCGGGCGATCGGTCATGCCGCCACCACGTCGCCCGGCGAAGTGGCGGGCGCCTCGGCCGAGTTCGCGTGGAGCCGCCCGGCCGGCACCGAGACGAGCTCGAGCTCGGGGTAGCGCAGCGCGGTGAGCCGGCCGCCCTTGGCGCAGCCGGTGTCGATGTCGATCGTCCGGTTGCGCCAGCGCGGCTCGCGCACGCGCGTATGCCCGTGCACGACCCGCGCGCTGCCCCGGTACTCCGCCGCCCAGTCGCGGCGGATCAGCCTGCCGCCGGGCTCGGCGCCGGTGTGCTCGCCGAAGACGGCGACCCGGCGCGAGGCCTCCGAGAAGTCTCCGTGCAGGGACTCGCGCAGCCCGGCGTGGGCGACGATCAGCCGTCCTCCGTCGAGGCGCAGGTGGCCCGGCAGGGCTCCGACGAAGCGTGCGACACGGGCCCGGAAGAGCGGCGGCTGAGCCTCGACCTCCTCGAGGCCGCGGGTCGTTCGCCCGGGTGCTCCTCGAGGGCTCCTCAGCAGCCGCTCGGACAGGCGCACGTCGTGGTTGCCGGGCACGGCGAGCGCCGTCCCCGCCTCGACCATGGCCATGACCAGGCGCAGGACCTCCACGCTCGCCGGGCCACGGTCGACGAGATCGCCGACGAACACCGCAGTCCGTCCCTCGGCATGCTCGGCGCCGCCCGACTCGCTTCGCCAGCCGAGCCGGCTCAGGAGCGACTCGAGCTCGAGATGGCAACCGTGGACATCACCCACGATGTCGAAGGGCCCGCTCAGCTCGGGACGGTCGCCGCTCATCGCTCGCGAGCGTACTCACCGCGCTGGTAGCGCTCCACCCACTCGTCGGAGGTCGAGTCGGACTGGCGCGACATCTCGAGCTCGGGCGAGCTGCGCTGAGAGGCCGGCACGCCGAGGAAGGCGAGGGTCGTGTCGAGAGTCTCCTCGTACGCGGGCAGGAAGTCCTCGTAGACGATGGTCAGCGGCTCGATCCCGTTCTCCTCGAAGTACTGGGTCCAGGCGACCTCCTGGACGGCGATCTGGCGCCGGAGGTAGTCGATGGCGTCAAAGGAGAACCTCGGCTCGCGGCCTTCACTCGGCCCCTCCCCGCCCGTCCTCTGGCGCTCGGCGCGCCACGTCGCGGTCTGGAGCGCCTTCCAGAGGGAGACCGCCTGGCGCAGCTTGTCGCGGCGCAGCACCCGCACGTAACGCAGCGACGGGAAGATCTGCTCGAACATCCTCGGCACGGGCCTCCCGGCGTGCTCGCGCAGGTCGCGCAGATAGGAGACGAAATGGTCCACGTGTCCCCACATCAGCTTCGCGCCGAAGACGCCGTTGGGCGTGGTGCCGGCGTCGAGGACCCAGGTGAGGTAGTCGCGGTAGCTCGTCGCCCGCGCCAGAGCTGCGCGGGCCTCGCCGCCCTCGGCCGGGAGATGGTCGGCCAGGAAGCTCGCTGCGGGCAGTTCCCGCAGTCCTTCGAAGTAGTCGGTCGGGCGCCGCGGCAGGCCGGTCCCGTACATCGACTCGAAGTACTCGGCGGGGCGGCCGGCCACGCCGGTGGCGGCGAGCGCCTCGCACAGGAGCGTGCTGCCGCTGCGAGGCGTCGCGCAGACGAGGTAGGACACCTGAGGTCTCGAGGCGGGAGCGGTCACGGGGTCTTGTCACGCCGGCGCGGATCAATGTTCACTCAATCTGTGAACATTGCCTCGCAACGCTACCACCATCCGGGCAACATCGACGACCGCGAGCGCGGCGCCCTCAGACGCCTCCGCCTCCGCCTCCCCCTCCGCCACCGTCGCCGACCTCGAGCACGACCTTGCCGAGCTTGCCGCCGGCCTCGAAGTGGTCGTAGGCCTCGCCGACGCGGTCGAGCGCGAAGGTCTCGGCCACCGGGACCTCGATCAGGCCGGAGTCGAGCAGCGGCAGCACGCGTCGCTCGACGGCGCGGGTGACCAGCGCCTTCTCCTCGAGCGGCCGGGCGCGCAGGGTCGAGCCCATGATGCGGGCGCGCTTGCCCATCAGCGAGAACAGGTTGAACTCCTCGAGCTTGGGCCCGGCGCCCACGCCGATGACCACGATCCGCCCGCCGCTCGCGAGCGCCTTGAGGTTGGCCGGAAAGTTCGGCGCGCCGACGAGCTCGAGGATGACGTCGAAGGGGCCGTGCTCCTCGAACCCCTCGGGGTCGATCGCCGCCTCGGCGCCGAGGCGCTCGACCTCGACGCGAGCCTCCTCGCGGCGCACGGTCGCGGTCACGCGTGCCCCCGCCGCCCGGCCGAGCTGCACGGCCGCCGTCCCCACCCCGCCGGCGGCGCCGTGCACGAGCAGCCGCTCACCGGGCTCGAGCCGGGCCTGCGTGAAGAGGGCGTCGTCAGCGGTGGCGAAGACCTCGGGGACGCCGCCGGCGCGCGTCCAGTCGAGCGCCTCGGGAACCGGCATCGCCCCGCGCTCGTGCACGCAGCACAGCTCGGCCTGGCCGCCGCCGCCCACCACGGCCATCACCCGCTCGCCGTCGGCGAACCGCTCGGCTCCGAGGCCGCGGGCCACGACCTCGCCGGCCAGCTCGAGCCCGGGGATGTCCGGCGGCGAGCCCGGCGGGGCGGGATAGCGGCCGCGGCGCTGGAGCATGTCGGCGCCGTTCAGGCCGGCGGCTCGAACTCGGACCAGAAGCTCGCCGGAACCCGGCTCCGGATCGGCGTGCTCGGCGACGACGACCTCTCCGTCCCGGATGGTGGCGGCACGCACCGCGGGGATAGTAGTGAGCGCCGCGCCGGCCGAGCCGGTCGTTAGGGTCGGATGCCCGCGAGAGTTTGAATCACTGCTCGAGCGGGTGTAAGGCGGCATCGTGAAGCTTCCCGACCTACGCGAACAGCCTCCGATCTGGCGCGAGAGCCTCTGGGGCCTCGAAGCCGCGCGCCTCGTGCGCGATCCGGTCTTCCGCGGCGAGGAGGTCGCCGACGCGGGCGGCCAGTCCGTGCTGCTGGTCCCCGGCTTCCTGGCCGGGGACAGCTCGCTCGGGCTCATGACCGCTTGGCTGCGGCGAACCGGTCACCACACCAGCCGTGCCGGGATCCGGGCCAACGTCGACTGCTCGCAGGCGTCGGTCGAGCGGTTGCTCGAGCGGCTCGAGCGCTTCGCCGAGCGGCGCGGGGAACGGGTGGCGCTCGTCGGTCAGAGCCGCGGTGGGTGCCTCGCGCGCGTAGTCGCCGTGCGGCGCCCCGAGCTCGTCTCCGGGATCGTCACGCTCGGATCGCCGGTGCTCGAGCCGCTGGCCATCCATCCGCTCGTGCGCCTCCACGTGGAGGCGGTCAGCCGGCTCGGGGCGCTCGGAGCGCCGGGTCTGTTCCGCTCGGAGTGCTTCGACGGCGAGTGCTGCGAGCCATTCCGCGCGGACTCGGACGCCCCGTTCCCCGCCGGCGTCGGCTTCGTCTCGGTCTACTCGCGCCGCGACGGCATAGTCGACTGGCGCGCCTGCCTCGACGAGGCCGCCGAGCACGAGGAGGTCGAGTCGAGTCACGTGGGCATGGCCGCCAACGCCGCGATCTACCGGATCGTCGCCGCGGCGCTCGAGCGCTTCCGCTCTCCGGCGGTGGGCGTTCCGCGGGCGACGGCGCAGGTCCAGGCGCAGGCCGCCGCTGCCTGAGCGCTCGCGCCGGCGTTGGCGTCTCACCCCTACACGCTGCTCGACGTCTTCACCTCGACGCCGCTCGAGGGGAACGGGCTCGCCGTCGTCCACGACGCCGACGGCCTCGACGAGCCCGCCATGCTCGCGTTTGCCCGCGAGACTCGGCTGTCGGAGACGACGTTCGTGCAGGCGGCGACGGTGGCCGGCGCCGACTACCGAAACCGCATCTTCACCGTGGGCGGCGAGCTGCCCTTCGCCGGGCATCCCTCGCTCGGGACCGCGGTGGCCGTCGCGCGACGACGGGGGCTCCACCGCGCCCGGTTCGCCCAGCAGACCGGCGCGGGCACGCAGGTCGTCGAGGTTGAGCTCGATCAGCGTCGCGCGCGTGCCTCGATGCTCCAGGAACCGGCCTGGTTCGGCGGCGAGGTGCCGGCCGGCGAGGCGCTCGCTCCCGTCGGCCTGAGCGCAGCCGACGCGGACCCCGAGCTACCGGCTCAGGTCGTCTCGAGCGGCATCGCCCACCTGCTCGTTCCGGTGGCTGGCGTCGATGCGCTCGGACGCGCGCGGCTCGCCCCGGAAGCTCTGGCCGCGCTGCTCGAGCCGCTCGGCGCAACCGTTCTCTATCTCGCCTGGTGCGACCCCGGCGGGGGGCCCGTCCGGGCGCGCGGCTTCTTCCACGGCGGCGAGGACCCGGCGACCGGCTCGGCCGCGGGGCCGCTGTGCGCCTACCTGTCCGCGCGCCGCGGTCGGCACTCGGTCGCGATCAGCCAAGGGGTGGAGATGGGCCGGCCGAGCCGCCTCGAGGCCGCGGTCGAGGGCGACCGCGTGCGCGTGGGCGGCGGCGTGGTCGTGCTCGTCGAGGGAACGCTCTCGCTCTAGCCCGCCGAAGCCGCGGCCGGGTGCTCGCGCGCCCAGGCGACGATCCGCTTCGAGTCCGCGACGACCTCACCCTCGTCGGTCACCAGCACGGGGACGACGTTCGAGCCGGTGAGCCGCTTGGCCTCGCGGCGGCCCTCGGTGCGGTTGACCAGGTCGGGCAGGATCCGGAGGCCGCGTGCCTTGACGACCTCGGGTGAGTGGCCGGCGTCGCGGAGGGCGTGGTAGGCGTTGCCGCACGGATGACCCCACGGTCCACGCTTCACGTTCCAGCAGACGAACAGCCTCACGCGAGAAGTGTCTCAGGCGGACGGCCCGCGGCGTCCGCCCCTGGCGCGACCATCCCGCTCCATGTCCCACCGCGCCAGCCCATGATCGGCCGCCGGCGCAGCGACGATGCGTCGGGTCTCGACCTCGCCGCGCGAGCGCAGGCCGCCGTCCGCGGCGTCGGCGAGGGGCCTCGGCCGCGAGGCGGACTGACCGGGGTTCTGGCGCGGGCGCTGCGCGGGCGCCGGCGGCGGCCGGACACTTCCGTCCCCCCGGCCGAGACGGCCGACGCCGCCGAGGTCCGGACGCTGCGCGCGGAGCTGATCCGCGAGCTCGATCGGGTGGCGGCGCGCCGAGCCGAGGGTAAGAGCGGCTCCCCGGTCGAGGACGCTCAGGGCGACGCCGCCGGCTGACTCGATTCCGCCAGGCGCTCGGCGCCGCCCAGGAACAGCGCCGTGGCGAACCGCGCGGCGCCCTCGACGTCGGGCGGCCGGCGGGTGAGCATCCGCACCCCGATCTCCAGTCCGGCGCCGGCCATCGCCGCCGCCATGTACTCGGCGTCGAAGGAGGGAGCACCGCCGCTGGCGATCGTCGCCCGCAGATCGCCGAGCAGGTCGTCGACCCCTCCGGCCAGCGCGGGCTCGCCGGCGACCGCGCGGACGGCGCCGGCGTTGCGCCGCAGCAATTCGGCGGTGGCCGGATCCTCGGCCAGGAAGCCGAAGTAGACCCGGTAGGCGTCGCCGACGAGGCCCTCGAAGTCGCGCGCACGAACGCGCGCACGGCGCAGGCGGCGGCGCAGCTCCTTCGTGCGGTCCTCGAGCAGCGCGAGCAGGACGGATTCCTTGTCTGGGAAGTAGTTGTAGAACGTCCCGGCGGCGAGCTCGGTGCGCCGAACGACGTCGCGGATCGAGCTCCCCTCGTAACCCGACTCGGCGAAGACGGCGCGGGCGGCGTCGAGGATCGCGGCGCGGTTGTGGCGCTTGGTGCGCGCGCGCCGGCCCGCGGTCGCGGCCGCCGCCGCCCGCGCGGCCGGCGTTGCGCTCACGCCGTG
>CADCVU010000184.1 GCA_902806245.1 uncultured Solirubrobacterales bacterium | reverse complement strand
GGCGGAAGCGGGTCGAGGTGTAGAAGTCGGTGATCACGAACAGGCCGGCGGTGATGGCGATGCCGACGAGGGTGCAGAGCCAGAGCTGGATCGGGCTAGGCACACCGCCGGCGCTGAGCAGCGGCGAGACGTTCTCGAGGAAGCTCAGGTCGTCCATCAGCCACAGCGTGATCGGCAGGAAGGCGGCCGCCGCGAGCACGCCGGAGACGATCAGGCCCTGGTAGAGCGCGCGCTCGACGTTGCCCGAGCGCGAGCGCACCGCGAAGGTGCCGATGATCGAGGCGAGGATCGAGACCGCGCCGATGATCAGCGGGTAGACCGCGACGGTCTCGGGAGCGCCGAAGGTCAGAACGCCGAGGAGCATGACCGCGACCGCGGTGACGGCATAGGTCTCGAACAGGTCGGCGGCCATGCCGGCGCAGTCGCCCACGTTGTCGCCGACGTTGTCGGCGATCACGGCCGGGTTGCGGGGATCGTCCTCGGGGATGCCGGCCTCGACCTTGCCGACGAGGTCGGCGCCGACGTCGGCCGCCTTGGTGAAGATGCCGCCGCCGAGGCGGGCGAAGACCGAGATCAGCGAGCCGCCGAAGCCGAGGCCGACGAGGGCGTCGACGGCCTCGAGCTCGCCCTCGCCGATGAGCACGAGCACGCCGTAGTAGCCGGCTACCCCCAGAAGCGCCAGGCCGGCGACGAGCAGGCCGGTGACCGCGCCGCCCTTGAAGGCCGTGTCGAGCGCACCGGCGACGCCGCCGCGGGCGCGCTCGGCCACGCGCGCGTTGGCGCGGACGGAGACGTTCATGCCGATGAAGCCGGCCGCTGCCGAGAGCACGCCGCCGATGACGAAGCCGATCGCGGTCTCGATGTTGATGAGCAGGGCGATCGCCACCGCGAGCACGACGGCGACCCCGGCGATGATCACGTACTGACGCTTCAGGTAGGCCTGCGCGCCCTCCTGCACGGCCAGCGAGATCTCCTGCATGCGGTCGTTGCCGGGCGACAGGGCGAGCAGCGAGCGGGTGGTCAGCAGGCCGTAGGCCACGGCGGCGCCGGCACAGGCCAGCGCGATGATCACGCCGTAGCTGGTCAGAAATTCGTTCACGATTCCTCCGGGAAGTCCTCTGGTTGGCCCCGCGCGAGAAGTTCTTGCGACCGCTCGGCGCCCGCGAGCCGTGCGGGCGTCGCGGAGAGGCCGTCGGTCGGTGCCCGGACCCACGACCGCGCTGAGCGCGTACGTGGCCTGCGGGAGCACCGCGCGGATTGATGTCTAATACTGAAGCGCGGGCAGTCTAGCGGGGACGGCGGGCGAAGCCTGCCCGGGCGGCCTCGCGCCCCATCGCCGCTGCGGGGGCGGTTCTCAGCCGCTTCCGGGCGTCCAGATCTTCGCGCGCGCCCTGGCTCGCTCCGCGTCCTCGTCCGGCGCGGCGGGCGCGGGTCCCGTCGCCCCCGGCGTGGGTTCGGCACCTGCAGGCGATCCCTCCGCCGGGGCCGGCGGGCCCTGGCCGCCCGCCTCGCGCGCGTAGGCCATCTGCAGCTGGGAGAGCGCCTCGCGGATCTGGCCGACCTCGGCGGGGACGAGCGGGAGCAGCGCCCGGGTGGCCTCGATGGCCATGCGCGCCTGCTCGAGATCGCGCTCGGCGGCGTCCTGGGGCTCGCCGGTGAGGCCGAGCTTGCGCGCGCCGAGGTTGATCAGCGTGACCACGGTCTGAATGATCACGTCCGGCACGGTGAGCCGGCGCATCTGCTCGTCGAGCGCGGCGTGCATCTCCTCCTCGTTCGGCACGCCGCCGGCCTCCCCCTCGCCCATTCCCGGCGGCGGTCCCTGCGGTCCCTGTGTCGTCACGTCGTGACCTCCTCGGTCGCGTAGGTTCGCTGGCCTGCGGCCATCTCGGTGGCAAAGGCCTCCGCGATGGTCGCGCCCGCGCGCAGAGCATGGCGCTGTCGCTGGGTGGCGTTCTCGGCCGCGATCACGGGGTCGAGACCGAGCTCGGAGCGCGCGGGGGCGGTCCAGGCCAGCAGGCGGTCGCCGATCGCCGCTGCCGGGTACTCCTCGAGGCGGTCGAGGTCGATCATGTGACCGTCGAGGCCGAAGCGGATGGCCCGCCACAGGTTCTCCTCGAGCAGCCGGCCGCTCGGCGGCTCGACCGCCACCCCCGCGTCGAGGTCGAGGGCGGTCTGGGCCACGCAGGCCACGATCAGGGCGGCCAGCGCGTTCGAGTCCGCCGCGCTCGGCTGCGCGTCGCAGATGCGGACCTCGACCGTGCCAAAGGCGTGGTGGGGGCGCACGCTCCACCACAGCTGCGTCGACTCGACGATCGAGCGCGTGCGCTTGAGCAGCTCGACGTGGGCGGCGTAGGAGGCGAAGTCACCGAACGGCTCGGGGATGCCGCACCGCGGAAAGCTCTTGGTGAAGATCTGCGAGCGCACCGAGGCGAGCCCGGAGTCGTGGCCGTCGAGGAACGGTGAGCTCGCCGATATGGCGAGAAGCTCGGGCAGGACCGAGCGCAGCCGGTCGCAGACCGCGATCGCGCGGTCGGGCCCCTGGATCCCGACGTGTACGTGCAGGCTGAAGGTGTTGTTGCGCCGCGCCACGTAGCCGAGCCCCTCGAGCAGGCGTTGGTAGTGGTCGGTGTCGATGATGTGCTGCTCGTGCCACGGGCTCCACGGATGCGTGCCGGTGGCCGCGAGCACCACGCCGCTGGCCTCCGCCAGCGCGAACAGCCGGGCCCGGGCCTCGCGCTGGCGGGCGAGGGCCTCGGCGAACGTCGCCCCGCGCCCGGAGCGAATCTCGATCTCCGAGGAGATGAGCTCGCCGGAGATCGCCTCGAACAGGATCTCGTCGCCCTCCGCGGCGTCGCGCAGCTCCTCGAAGCGCTGGGTCAGCGAGCGCGTCTCGGGATCGAGGATCTGGAACTCCTCCTCGAGACCCACGGTGAAGTCCTCGGAGGCCTCGAAGGCCTCGCGGGAGCGGACCATGTCGAGCATCAGGTCAGGTAGAAGTAGAGCGCGTGCAGCAGGTCGACCGCCGGGCTCGAGGTGTGCACGGTCACCCCGGGCGGCACCTGGAGCAGCGCCTCCGAGTAGTTGAAGATGATCCTGACCCCCGCGGCGACGAGGTCGCCGGCGACCTCCTGGGCCGCCGCGGTCGGCACGGCCAGGACGCCGACCACCACGCCCTCCTGCTCCACGACCTCGGCGATCCCGGTGTAGGGGCGCACGTGGAGCGTCCCGTCGGACCCGATCGGCTCGCCGAGCTTGGCCGGGTCGGAATCGAACACCGCGACCACGCGGAAGCCGTGCTCGGCGAAGATGTCGGAGCCGGCGATGGCCTGGCCGAGGTGGCCGGCACCGAAGAGGGCGATGTTGTGCTGACCGCTCGTACGCAGTATGCGACGGATCTCGCTCAGCAGCGCGTCGACGTTGTAGCCGACCCCCCGCTTGCCGAATTTGCCGAAGCCAGAGAGGTCGCGACGGATCTGGGTCGAGTTGACGTGCGTGTAGTCGGCGAGCTCCTGCGAGGAGATGGTCTCGCGGCCCATCTTGCGAGCCTGGGTGAGAACCTGGAGGTAGCGCGAGAGCCGCGCCGCCACCCCGAGCGAGAGCCGGTCGAGTCCGGGGTCGACCACCCCGAGCGCGCCGCCGGATCGCCCGCCGGCGTAGGGCTCCTTGAGCGTCACGCGCCCACTGTATCGAGCGCCCGGACGAGCTCCTCGGCCCGAAAGCGCAGCTCGAGCACGTCCTCTCCGTCGATCGAGACCACCGGGATGCGCTCGCCGTAACGACGGGCCAGGCGAGGGTCTAGCGAGACGTCGACCTCCTCGAGCGCGAAGTCGCGGCGAGCCCGGGCGGCGGCGACGGCGGCGCGGCCCTCCTCGCACAGATGGCAGCCCGGCTTGCCGTAGAGGGTCACGTTCCTCATGCGGCGGCCCGCGTGGCCTCGGGTCCGAGTCTCGCCGCGGCGTCGAGCGCGAGGTACTCCGGGTAGGGCAGCGGCACGAGGTGGCGCGCCGCGGCGGCGATCATCGCGGCGTTGTCGGTGCAGAGGGCGAGCGGCGGTGCCCACAGGCCCACGCCGCTGCGCCGGCAACGCTCGCCGAGGACACGGCGCAGCTCCGAGTTGGCCGCCACCCCGCCCCCGATCGCGAGGCGTTCGAGCCGCTCTTCGGCGATGGCCTGCTCGATCCGCGCCGCGAGCGCATCGACGATCGCCCGCTGGTAGGAGGCGGCGAGATCGGCGCGCCGAGCCGCGACCTCCTCCTCGCCGAGGTCGCGCAGCCGGTAGAGGAGCGAGGTCTTGAGGCCGCTGAAGCTCAGGTCGAGGCCTTCCCCGGGCAGCGAGCGCGGGAACCGAAACGCCTCCGGATCGCCGTCGCGGGCGAACCGGTCGATGGCGGGACCGCCCGGGTAGCCGAGGCCGAGCAGGCGCGCGCCCTTGTCGAAGGCCTCGCCGGCGGCGTCGTCGAGGGTCTGGCCGAGGACGCGGTAGGACGAGGGCTCCTCCACACGCGCCAGGAAGGTGTGGCCGCCGCTCGCCACCAGGCACCCGTAGGGCCGCTCGATCGGGTCCGGCTCGAGCGTGCTGGCGACGACGTGGCCGTGGAGGTGGTCGACGGGGACGAGTGGTAGCCCACGCGCGGCGGCCAGCGCCTTGGCGCTCGAGAGCCCGACGAGCAGGGCCCCGATCAGTCCGGGGCCCTGCGTGACCGCCACGCGATCGACGTCGTCGAGGCTGACGGCCGCGCGCTCGAGGGCGTCGCTGGTGACCGCGTCGACGACCTCGAGGTGCCGCCGCGAGGCGATCTCGGGAACCACGCCCCCGTAGCGCTCGTGCAGCAGGCCCTGGGAGGCGACGACGTTGGAGCGGATCTCTCCGCCCGGACTGATCACCGCCGCGCAGGTGTCGTCGCAGCTCGTCTCGAGGGCGAGGATCATCCTTCGATCAGCGATCTCGCGGCCGCGTGCGTCATCCGGCGTGCGTGGTCGTGTAATCGGTCATCTCACCTCGCGCCACATGATCAGGGCGTCCTCGCGGTTGTCGTGGTAGTAGCCGGGCCGGCGTCCGGCCGAGCCGAAGCCGAGGCGCTCGTAGAGGGCGACGGCGCTCGCGTTCGACGGCCGCACCTCGAGCGTGTAGCGCTCGCCCGGCCGGTCGGCGCGCTCGAACAGGGCGTTCATCAGCGCCGTGCCGATCCCGCGCCGGCGCACCTCCGGGTCGACGGCGACGTTCATGACGTGCCAGACGTCGGCGTAGCGCGAGCACACGAGGTAGCCGACGAGCTGCTGGCCCTGGAGAGCCGCGAGCGAGATCCCCGACGGCTTCGAGACCTCGAGCCCGAACATGGCCAGCGACCACGGCGCGGAGAACGACCGTCGTTCGATGGGCATGACCTGTGGCAGGTCCGCGAGCGAGAGCCGACGGACGGTGAGCGGCTCACTGGCGGCGGTGGCGGGTTGGCTCATGGGTGCGCGACCGGCGACTGAGCCGTGACGTCGGGCAGGCGCAGGTACTCGGGAATGACCGCCGCCGGTGCCGCGACGGGGGCGCTGCGCCCCAGTCGGCAGATGTGCAGCGCCCGGATCACGTGCAGGGGGGAGTGCTCGGGGGCGACTCGGGCTCCGGCGGCCTCGAGCACGTCGCGGAAGCGTACCGCTCCGTCGCCCACCGCATCGGGGGTCCCGCTCGCGGTGCGGATTCGCTCGGCCAGCGTCGCGGGATCGGCCACGAACGGCGGCCAGACCTCCTCCGCGCCGCGGTGGAGCGCCGCAAAGGCCTGCCCGCGCCGCGCGTCGATTACGGCCAGCGTGAGCTCCGTCTCGGCGCCGGCGGCCAGAGCGGCGAGCGAGGAAACCGGACGTACCGGCAGGGACTGAGCCGCGGCGATCGCCCGGGCCGTCGCGATGCCGATCCGCAGGCCGGTGAACGCACCCGGGCCGACCCCTACGGCCAGGGCGTCGAGATCGCCGAAGCGCAGAGCGGCCTGCTCGAGCACGAGCGCGACGGCGGGCATGAGGTCGCTGGCGTGGGCGGGTCGAGCGGAAAGCGCCGAGACCTGCGGCACGACCTCAAAGGCGCGGCCGTCCGCTCGCAGCAGGCAAACGGCCGAGGCCGCAGTGGCGGTGTCCAGCCCGAGCAGGTTCACCGCGGGAGGAGGTCCTCGACCTCGACGACGCGCCGGTCCTCGCCCCTCGGCTCGTGCTCGATCGTGACGCGCGCGACCACGCGCACGCCGGAGCCGAACCGGTCCAGCTCGGGCTCAGCCAGCGCCGGCCATTCGACGAACGCGATGCGCTCGCCGGTCAGGTAGTCGGCCAGCAGGGCCGGGTCCTCCCCCGCGAGGGTGCCCAGCCGGTAGAGGTCGAGGTGCGCGATCTCCGGCGCGCGCGCGCCGCGCTCTTCGGCCTCGGAGCGATAGAGCTGACCGATCGTGAAGGTCGGCGAGGTGACGGGCTCCGAGACCCCAAGCGCCCGGCAGGCGCCGCGCACGAAGGTGGTCTTGCCGCTGCCGAGCTCGCCCGAGACCAGGGCGACGTCGCCCGCGCGCATGCGCCGCGCCAGCGATGCCCCGGCGGCCTCCGTCTCCACCGGGCTACGGGTCTCGAGCCGGGCCACGGCGCTAGCCGAAGAGGTCGAGCTGGGAGCGCTCGGCGGCGCGCGGAGCAGGGTCTGCCTCGACGCCGCCAGGCGCCGCTCGGGTGTAGGCGCCCCCTCCTTCGTCGAGCGGGGGCTCGGGCTTGGGCAGCCCGGGACCGAGCTCGGGCGCCGCGGCGGGATCGACGGGGCGTTCGCCCCGCTCGCTCGCCCGGGCCTCCTCGAGCAGCGCGGGCAGTCGCGCGAAGTCGGCTCGCAGCAGCTCGCGCACGGACTCGGTCCGCAGCGCCGCCGCGGGATGGAAGATCGGGTAGAGCTGCACGCTGCGTCCTGCGAGCTCGTGGGTCTGCGGCGTCCCGTGGACCTTGGTGATCCCGACCCTGCTCCCGGTCAGGAGCTTGGTGGCGAAGTTGCCGAGCGTGCAGACGACGAGCGGCTCGATCAACTCGATCTGGCGGAAGAGCCAGGGGCTGCACTCCTCGATCTCCTCCGGCAGCGGATCGCGGTTGCCCGGCGGCCTGCACTTCAGGACGTTGGCCACAAAGGCGTCCTCGCGCCGCATCCCGATCTCCTCGAGCAGCGCGTCGAGCAGCTTGCCGGCCCGACCGACGAACGGCTTGCCCTGCCGATCCTCCTCCGAACCGGGGGCCTCTCCGACGAACATGAGCTCCGCGTCGGCGTTGCCGGACCCGAAGACGAGCCGCGTCCGGCTGGAGGCCAGCGGGCAGGCGTGACCCTCGGAGAGCCGGCGGTACAACTCGACGAGCTCGACTCGGCGCTCGGTTGCCGGGTTTGCGCTCACCGCGGACACGGTAGGCCAAGCGCCCCGCGGGGCGAGCTATCCTTCGCAGTGGCCGCTACCTCATCGGAGCGGACCGATCACCTCGAACCCGCGGTGCTCCCATGAGTGAGCCCGATACGCGCTACGCGTCCACCACCGTTGCCTCGGCCGCGTCACGGGCGGAGGGCTCCGCCATGCCGCAGACCGTCGCGGTGGTCGGCGGCGGGCGGGTGGGCACGGCCCTGGCCGCGGCGCTGCAAGCCGCGGGCACGACGGTCGACGGGCCGCTCGGGCGCCAGGAGAGCGCGTCGGCCGAGACGGTGCTGCTCTGCGTCCCGGACGTCGAGATCACCGCCGCGGCGACGCGGCACGCGGCCGGTGTCCGCTTCGTCGGCCACGTGAGCGGTGCCACGCCGCTGTCCGCGCTCGAGCCCGCGCGCCGGGCCGGCGCCGCGGTGTTCGGGCTCCACCCCCTTCAGACCTTCTCGCGCGACGACGCGCCCTCGCTGGCCGGGGTCGGCGCCGCGATCGCCGGCTCGAGTCCCCCCGCTGTCGCTCACGCCCGAGCGCTCGCCTCGGGCCTCGGCATGATCGCCTTTGAGCTCGAGGACGAGCGGCGCGCGAGCTACCACGCCGCCGCCTCGATCGCCTCCAACTTTCTCGTCGCCCTGGAGGCGACGGCCGAGGCGGTGGCCGCCCGGGCCGGCTTCGGACCGGCCGAGGCTCGCGCGCTGCTCGCCCCGCTCGTGCGCCAGACCGTGGAGAACTGGGCCACCCACGGCCCGAGAGCCGCTCTCACCGGTCCCGTGGCGCGCGGCGACGGGGCGACGGTGGCCGCGCAGCGCTCCGCGGTCATCGAAGCCGACCCAGCCCTCGGCCCCCTCTTCGACGCGCTGGTCGAGCGAACCGAGGTCCTTGCCGCCGAGAACGTCGTCCTCGAGGTCGCGGCGTGAAGCTCGAGCGCACCGTCGCCGACCTGCGCCGCGAGCTGGCCGGCGCGCCGCGGCCCGTCGCCCTCGTGCCGACCATGGGCGCGCTTCACGAGGGCCACCTGAGCCTGATCCGCCGCGCTCGCCAGCTCGGTGCGACCGTCGTCGTCTCGATCTTCGTGAACCCCGCCCAGTTCGGGCCGGGGGAGGACCTCGCCGCCTACCCGCGCGACGAGGGCCGCGACGTCCGCCTCGCCCGCGAGGCCGGTGCCGACCTGGTCTTCGCACCCCCCGCGGAGGAGGTCTATCCGCCCGGCTTCAACTCGCGGATCGAGGTCGGCGACCTGGCCGCCGAGCTCGAGGCCGACCCGGCCCGTCGCGGCCCCGAGCACTTTCGGGGCGTGGCCACCGTCGTGGCCAAGCTGTTCAACATGGTCGGGCCCGACGTCGCCCTGTTCGGCCAGAAGGACGCCCAGCAGGCGCTCGTCATCCGCCAGCTCGTGCGCGACCTCGACTTCCCAGTGCGGATCGAGATCGGGCCGACGGTCCGCGACCACGACGGCCTGGCGCTGTCCTCGCGCAACCGCTACCTGAGCTCCTCCGAGCGCCGGCGCGCCCTCGGCCTGAGCCGCGCCCTGCGCGCCGCCGAGGCGCTCGTCGAGGACCGCGAGCTCGAGGCCGACCGCGTGCTCGCGGCCGCTCACGCGGAGCTCGAGGAGGCCGGCGTCGTGCCCGAGTACCTCGAGCTGCGCGGCGCCGGCGACCTCTCGCCCGCCGAGCGCGTGGGCGGCGAGACCCTTTTGTGCGTGGCCGCCCGTGTCGGTCCCGCACGGCTGATCGACAACGTCATCCTCCGCGCCCCCGCGGAGGGAACCCTTCGTCCCCGTCCCCTGACAGGAGCAGCCACATGATCCGCACCATGCTCAAGTCGAAGATCCACCGCGCGACCATCACCGGCAGCGACCTCCACTACGTCGGCTCGATCACCGTGGACCGCGAGCTGCTCGAGGCCGCCGACATGCGCGAGCACGAGCTCGTCCACGTGCTCGACGTCGACAACGGCGCGCGCTTCGAGACCTACACCATCGCCGGCGAGCCCGGATCGGGCGAGATGCGCGTCAACGGCGCGGCCGCTCGCCTCGTGCACTCCGGCGACACGATCATCGTCGTCTCCTACGCCGGCTACGACGAGGCCGAGCTCGAGCGCTACGAGCCCGTCGTCGTGCACGTGGGCGCGGAGAACGAGATCGTCAACGTGGACGACGCGGTCGGGGAGCTGCTGGCATGAGCGCCGGTGCCCGGATCTCCCCCGCCCCGCCGGCCAAGCGGGCCACGATCACCCTCGCCACCCTGGCCGAGAAGAAGGCGCTCGGCGAGCCGATCGCCATGGTCACCGCCTACGACTACCCGAGCGCCCAGGTGGCTGAGGCGGCCGGCGTCGACGTCGTGCTCGTGGGCGACTCGGCGGCCATGACCGTGCTCGGCTACCCGAGCACGGTGCCCGTCTCGGTCGAGGAGATGCTCATGCTCGCCGCCGCCGCGCGGCGCGGTCTGACCACACCGCTGCTGGTCGGCGACCTGCCGTTCGGCTCCTATGAGGCCTCGGACGTCGACGCGGTACGCACGGCCCAGCGCTTCGTCAAGGAGGCCGGCTGCGATGCGGTCAAGCTCGAGCGCGGCGGCTCGTCGGTCGAGCGCGCGCGGGCCATCGTGGCCGCGGGTATCCCCGTGATGGGCCACGTCGGTCTCACCCCACAGACCGCCACCGCCCTCGGCGGGTACCGCTCGCAGGGGCGCACCGCCGAGCGCGCCGCCGAGGTCGTCGACGACGCGCTCGCCCTCGAGGCGGCCGGCTGCTTCGCGATCGTCCTCGAGGCCATTCCCAGCGACGTCACCGACGTGCTCATGCCCCGTCTGTCGGTGCCGGCGATCGGCATCGGCGCAGGACCGGCGGCGGACGGACAGGTGCTCGTCTTCCACGACTTGCTGGGGATCTTCGACGGCCACGCGGCCCGGTTCGTCAAGCGCTACGCCAAGGTGCGCGAGGCGATGGTCGCCGGCGTGGCGGCGTTCGCCGATGACGTGCGGCTGCGGCGGTACCCGGAGCCCGAGCACGGCTACACCATGGCTCCGGACGAGTCCGCGCGACTACGCCGCCTGGTGGCCGACGGGGAGGCGGTCGCCCGGCCCGGCTGAGGGACCTCGCGCCGCCTCGCCGGTCGCCTTGGTGCGGCGAGGTCCTAGGCCTCGAGCGCACGCACCGCCTCCGTGAATCCCTCGGCGTAGGTCGGAAACTGGGAGACCGTGTCGCGCAGCATCTCGAGCGGAGCGCGCAGCTTGATGGCCATCGCCACCTGATGGATCCATTCGCCGGCGAGCGGCGCGACGGCCCACGCGCCCACGAGCACGCCGCGTGCGCGGTCGGCGACGATCTCGAGCTCCTGTCCGCGCGGCTCCCGCTCGTAGGTGATCGGCCGGGCGATTGAGTCGACCAGGTCGAGCCGGCTCGTGACCACGTCGATGCCCTGATCGCGGGCGTCGGCCGCCGACAGGCCGACGGCGGCGATCTCGGGATCGCAGAACACCACGCGCGGGATGGCCGCATAGTCGGCCTGCGCCTCGCGCCCGAGGATGTCGGCGCAGGCGACGCGCGCCTGGTAGGAGGCGACATGGGTGAAGGGAAGGGTCCCGTTCACGTCCCCGATCGCCCAGACGCCCTCGCCGGCGCGGCAGTGCTCGTCGACCTCCACCTCGCCACCCTCGCCGAGCTCGATGCCCGCTTCCTCGAGCCCGAGGCCGTCGGTGCGCGGGCGGCGCCCGATGGCCACGAGCACGACCGCGCCGGAGACCTCGCCCCCGCCCGCGAGCGAGACCGTACGCCGCCCGTCCTCCCCGCGGGTCACCGCAGCCGCTCGCGCTCCGGTGCGCACGTCGATCCCGTCCTGGCGCAGCGCCTCGCCGATCAGCTCGCCGACGCGATGGTCCTCTCGGGGAAGCAGACGCTCGGAGGCCTGCAGCAGCGTGACCTGCGCGCCGAAGCGGTGCAGCATCTGGCTCAGCTCGATCCCCACCGGACCGGCGCCCAGGACGACCACCGACTCGGGGATCTCCGAGAGGGTCGTGGCCTCGCGGTTCGTCCAGTAGCCCGCCTGCTCCAGACCGTCGACCGGAGGGATGGTCGACACGGTGCCGCAGGCGACGAGGATGCGCTCGGTCTCGAGCGTGCGGTCGGCGACCTCGACCCGGCCGGGGCCCGCTATCCGGGCCTCGCCCCGAAAGAGGTCGATGCCCTTCTTCTCGAGCGCCTGCGCGGGTGCGGAGTCGTCGAGGTGGCGGATCAACTCGTCGCGGTGGGCCGCGACTTCGGCGAAGCGCTGTTCGGGCTCGCCGAGGCCGGCGGCGCGCCGGGCGTCGGCCCGTGCCTCGGGCGGGCGCAGGAGGACCTTGCTGGGGATGCAGGCCCAGTACGGGCACTCGCCGCCCACGAGCTCGCGCTCGCAGGCCGCGACGCGCATCCCGGCGTCGGCGAGCTGGCCGGCGGCTCCCCGCCCGGCGGGGCCGGCGCCGATAACCACGGCGTCGTATCGGTCGGACAAGGTGAGCCTCCGGAGATCGAGAGTCGGCCAGGTCTCGCTTCCCAAAGCGAGCGGGCGCTACGCGGAGAAGGGCTTACGGGCCGGTGAACACGGCGCGCGCGACACTCATCCCGCCGCCACGTCCGTGGTCTCCGCCGGCAAGGCTTCGGTCTGACTCGCATACTCGATCCGTCGAATCACCCGCGCCGGCACCCCGGCCGCGATCGTCCGCGGCGGCAGGTTCTGGGTCACGACCGAGTTCGCTCCGACGACGCATCGGTCCCCGATCGTCACCCCGCTCGTCACCACGACGTTGGCCCCGAGCCAGCAGTTCGACCCGATCCGCGTCGGCCCCTTCGACGCGAAGCCCTGCCACGGCACCGGGACGTCCGGGTCGTCGAAGCGATGGGAGGCGTCGGAGACGAAGCAGCCGTTGGCCAGCATGGTGTGGCTGCCGATCGTCACCTCGTGCTGGGCCGCGACCATCGAGCCGATGTTGAGGAAGCAGCCCTCGCCGATCTCGACGCGGCCCTCCGGGGCGATGGTGATCCAGCACTGCGGCTCGAACACGGTGTGGCGCCCGACCTCGAGCCGCCCGTCGTCCAGAGACTCGAGCACGTTGCCCTGGATCGGCCAGCGCACGAAGGCCTGCGAGCGGAGCATGTGAAGGTGGATACGGGCGCGCCGCCACGGCAGCGTGTTGCGCTCGTACCAGCGCCACTTCTGGAGGTAGAGCTTGAGCGGTGAGTCGAGGCTCGTCACGCGAACAGCTCGACACGGCAGCGAACACGAGGCGCTTCGGCGATCGCGCGGTCCTCCGTCAACAGCGTCGCCCCCAGCGCCTCGGCCAGCGCGCCGTAACTCGCGTCGTACGGCGAAAGATTGTCAGGCGGCTCCCAGACTCGCTCGAGCAACGGCTTGTGGGCGTGCCGCTCGAGCGCTGGGTTCCGCGCGCACTCTCGGAGGACGACGCGTGCTCGCGGCTCAGCCAACCGACGTGCGCGAACCAGTCGACGGAGGGCATGGGCAATCTCGAGATCGAGCAGCTCGGGAGCGTGAAGGTCGGACTCCCGCTCGATCCGACTCCACGCTCGCTCGGCCCACGGCTTGCCCCCTGTCAAGAGCGTCAGGACGATCGAGGCATCACCTACGATAACTCGTGCTCGTCGCGATCCGGCTGCACGAGTCGATCGATCTCCTCCGCTCGCTCCTCGCGATCCTCACGAACGATGCGACGATCTCGTCCCGGCCGACGTCGGTCGACCTTCCGCCGGCGAGTCGCTTCCCCATCTCAGCCAGGGTTGGTCTCGGAGCGACACGGTCCATCTCGGCGAGCAGGTAATCAGACGGGCTTCGGCCCTCGCTCGCTGCGCGCACCTTCAGTCGCCGATGAACGTCGTCGGGCACGTTTCGGACCTGGATCATCTTCGACATGTGCGCACCATTAGAACATGCGTTGAACCTGCGCCGACGCCCGTCGGCCACGGCTGCGAGCGAGCGCTTCAGGCCGCGGCCGGCTCGACGTGCCGCGGACGCGGCCCCGGACCCGAGCGCCGCCGCGGCGATGGCGCCGCCGCAGGCTCCACTATCTCGCGCAGGAACCGCCCGGTGTACGAGCCCTCGACCCCGGCCACCTCCTCGGGGGTGCCCTGGGCCATGACCAGACCGCCCTCCTCGCCGCCCTCCGGGCCCATGTCGATGATCCGGTCGGCGGTCTTGATGACGTCGAGGTTGTGCTCGATGACCACCACGCTGTTGCCCTGGTCGACAAGGCGATCGAGCATCTGCAGCAGCCGCTCGACGTCGGCGAAGTGCAGCCCCGTGGTCGGCTCGTCGAGGATGTAGAGGGTGCGGCCGGTGGCCACCTTGGCCAGCTCGCTCGCGAGCTTGATCCGCTGGGCCTCGCCGCCCGAGAGCGTGGTCGCCGGCTGGCCGAGGCGCACGTAGTCGAGCCCGACGTCGTGCAGGGCCTGGAGGCGGCGCCTGATCTTCGGGATGTTGGCGAAGAACTCGACCGCCTCCTCTACCGGCATGGCGAGCACGTCGGCGATCGTCTTGCCCTTGAACCGGACCTCGAGGGTCTCGCGGTTGTAGCGGCGGCCGTCGCACTGCTCGCACGGGACGTAGACGTCGGGCAGGAAGTGCATCTCGATCTTGATCTGGCCGTCGCCGCGGCAGACCTCGCAGCGCCCGCCCTTGACGTTGAACGAGAAGCGGCCGGGCTTGTAGCCGCGCGCCCGGGCCTCCTGCGTGCGGGAGAACAACTCGCGGATGTGGTCGAAGAGACCGGTGTAGGTCGCCGGGTTGGACCGCGGCGTGCGCCCGATCGGCGACTGGTCGATGTTGATGATCTTGTCGACCTGGTCGAGGCCGCGGATGCGCCGATGGCTGCCGGGGCGCAGCTTGGCCCGATGCAGCCGGTTGGCCACCGCCTTGTAGAGCACCTCGTTCACGAGCGTCGACTTGCCCGAGCCCGAGACCCCGGTGACCGCGCAGAACGTCCCGAGCGGGACCTCGACGTCCACGCCGCGCAGGTTGTGCTGCGAGGCCCCCTCGATCGAGATCGCACCGCTGGCCTCGCGCCGGCGCTCAGGTGTGGGCACCGCCCGCACTCCGGAGAGGAACTGTCCGGTGAGCGACTCCGGCACGAGCTCGACCTCGGTCGGCCTACCGGCGGCGACGATCCAGCCGCCGTGCTCGCCCGCCCCCGGACCGAGGTCGACGAGATGGTCGGCGGCGCGGATCGTGCCCTCGTCGTGCTCGACCACGATCACCGTGTTGCCGAGGTCGCGCAGGCGCTCGAGGGTGGCGATCAGCCGCTCGTTGTCGCGCTGGTGCAGGCCGATCGAGGGCTCGTCGAGGATGTAGAGCACGCCGACCAGGCTCGAGCCGATCTGGGTGGCGAGGCGGATCCGCTGCGCCTCGCCGCCCGACAGCGTCGCGGCGGCGCGGTCGAGCGACAGGTAGCCGACACCCACAGAGGTCAGGAAGCGCAGCCGCTCGTCGATCTCGCGCAGGATCAGCCGCGCGATCTGGCGCTCGGTGGAGGTGAGGTCGACGGCGTCGAGCCACTCGATCGCCCGGCGCGCCGACATGTGGGTGAGCTCGTGGATGCCTAGCCCGCCGACGGTCACCGCCAGGCTCTCCGGCCGCAGGCGCGAGCCCTGGCAGTCCGGGCACGGGCGCACCGACATGTACTCCTCGATCTTCTCGCGGACGTACTCGGAGTCGGTTTCCTTGTACCGGCGCTCGAGGTTCGCGACGATCCCGTCGAAGCTGGTCGTGTAGGAGCGCCTCCGCCCGTAGCGGTTGCGGTAGGAGATGTAGAGGCGATCGCCGTTCGTCCCGTACAGGAAGGTGTCGTGAACGGCGTGGGAGAGCGCCTCCCACGGAGTGTCCTGGTCGACCTCGTAGCGCTCGGCGATGGCCTGGGTCATGGTCTCGTAGTAGTTCGAGGCGCTGGTCGACCACGGCAGGATCGCGCCCTCGTTGAGCGAGAGCGTCGGATCGGGGACGATCAGCTCGGGGTCGATCTCCATCTGCGAGCCGAGCCCGGTGCACCGCGCACACGCCCCGTGCGGGGAGTTGAACGAGAACATCCGCGGCTCGAGCTCGGGCACGCTGGTCCCGCACTCGAGGCAGGCGAAGCGCTCGGAGAAGGTGCGCACCTCGCCGTCACCTCCGAGCTCCTGGCCGTCGCCGGCTCCGGGGACCAACTCGACCTCGACGATCCCCTCCGCGAGGCCGACCGCCGTCTCGATCGAGTCGGCCAGACGGCGGCGGAGGTCGTCGCGCATGCGCAGGCGATCGACGACCACGGCGACGTCGTGCTTGTAGCGCTTGTCGAGGGTGATCTCCTCCTCGAGCCTGCGCACCTCGCCGTCGACCTTCACACGCGTGTAGCCCTGGGCGCGCAGGTCCTCGAACAGCCTCCCGTACTCGCCCTTGCGCCCGCGGACCATCGGCGCGAGGACCATGAAGCGCGTGCCCTCCTCGAAGGTCATGATCTGGTCGACGATCTGCTCGGCCGACTGGGCGGCGATGGCGTTGCCGCAGGTCGGGCAGTGCGGGCGGCCGATGCGCGCCCACAGCAGGCGCAGGTAGTCGTAGATCTCGGTGACCGTGCCCACGGTCGAGCGCGGGTTGCGCGAGGTCGTCTTCTGGTCGATCGATATGGCCGGCGAGAGCCCCTCGATCGAGTCGACGTCGGGCTTGTCCATCTGGCCCAGGAACTGGCGCGCGTAGGCCGACAGCGACTCGACGTAGCGCCGCTGACCCTCCGCGTAGATCGTGTCAAAGGCGAGGCTCGACTTGCCCGACCCCGAGAGGCCGGTGATGACCACGAGCGCGTCGCGCGGGAGCTCGACGCGCAGATCCTTGAGATTATGCTCGCGCGCGCCGGAGACGACGAGGCGATCGGAGGCGGAGAGGCTCACCGCCTCGATTCTAGGGGCGGCGAGGACGGCTTCGGGGTGGGTTAGGGCGCTTGGACGCGGTCGTAGACGTCGTCCAGCAGCGCTTGGTCCTCGAACCCGAAGGTCTCGCGCAGGTATTCCGCGGTCTCGGCCCGCGAGGAGCCGCTCAGGGCCATGTTGAGGGCGATCAACCGCGCGCCCTCCATGTCCTGGTCGGAGTCGCCGGCACCGCCGGACGGGCGCCGCTCCGTCGGCTCGTCCTCCTCCGGCAACGGCTCCGCGGAGTCGGGGTCGTAATCCGGGTCGGCCAGCGGCTCCTCGGGCGGCTCGGGCAGGCGCTCGTCGCCGCGGGGCTCGGGGATGACCTCGTCGCCGAGCGGCTCATCCTCGGGCTCGGAGTCGAAGCGGTCGTCTTCGGGCCGGCCGAATGGCGCGTCGTCGTCCTCGATCGGCTGATCGTGAGTGGCACGCGGATCGGGCCGATCGGCGCGTAGCTCGTCTCCGAGCGGCTCGTCTGCGGGATCCGGCTCGACCACCGCGGTCGGATGCTCCGGCTCGATCCGAGCCGGAGGCTCGAGCTCATCCTCGTCACGGAGCGACCTACGGTGGGCGGGCACGGACTCGCCCGGCAGCTCGTCGAGCTCGTTGCGTAGCCCCTGGGCCTCGTCACGGAGGGTGGCGACCGCCGCCTCGCCCGCGGCACGCATACGCTCGAGGAGCCGGTCGAACTGCTCGTCGAGCTCGTCCGCGCGCTGCATCAGCTCGCCCGTACGGGTGTCCACTCGGCTCAGCCGCTCGCTGGTCGAGGTCTCGCTCTCGCTGTCGCGCTCGCGGGCCCGGCGCTCGGCCTCGCCGATGATCGTCTGCGCCTCGCGCCGGGCGTCAACCGTCAACGCGCGAGCCTCCTGCTCGGCCTCCGCGCTGATCTCCTGCGCGCTCGCCTCGGCGGCTTCGAGGATCCGGCGTAGGCGCTCGTTGGCGGTGCGCGACAGCGTCTCCGGTCGCGCCGAGAGCTCCTCGACCTGATCCTGGAGCTCCTCGACGGCCGCCGCGACCTCGCGCAGGTGCGCATCGACGGCGGCTGGGTCGTAGCCCCGGCGCGTCTGCGCGAAATTGCTGCGCTCGATCTGCCCCCGCTCCATGAATCCCTCTTTCCCCTGCTGGACGACGACTAGACCTCCGCAGCCGATCCTTGCAGAAACCGAACCCTCAGGCCCGCGCCCGCACCTCGTCGAGCTCCCGCTTCAGCCCCTTGATCTCGTCGCGCAGCTTGGCCGCGTACTCGAAGCGGAGCTCGTCGGCCGCGGCGAGCATCTCCTCCTCGAGCTCCACCAGCATCTTGGTGATCTCCTCCGGCGACATGCGCGCGGCCTCGGCGGCGCGCTCACGGGCCTTGCGACCCTCGCGGGCCGGCACCTTCGACTCGAGGGCCAGGAAGTCGCCGATGTCGGAGATCGCCTTTTGGACGGTCTCCGGCGTGATGCCGTTGCGCTCGTTGTAGGCGACCTGGATGGCGCGGCGTCGGTCGGTCTCGTCGATCGCCTTGCGCATGGCCGTCGAGTACCTGTCGGCGTACATGATCACCCGCCCCTTGACGTTGCGCGCCGCGCGTCCGATGGTCTGGATCAGCGACGTCTCGCCGCGGAGGAAGCCCTCCTTGTCGGCGTCGACGATGGCGACGAGCGAGACCTCGGGCAGGTCGAGGCCCTCGCGCAGGAGGTTGACTCCGACGAGCACGTCGAACTCCCCGAGCCGCAGCTGGCGGATGATCTGGATGCGCTCGAGGGTGTCGACCTCGGAGTGCAGGTAGCGGACCTTGAACCCGTACTCGAGCAGGTAGTCGGTCAGGTCCTCGGCCATCTTCTTGGTCAGCGTGGTCACGAGTGCGCGCTCGCCGACCTCGGTCCGCCCGCGCAGCTCGTTCATGAGGTCGTCGATCTGGTTCTTGGTGGCGCGGACCTCGACCTCGGGGTCGACCACGCCGGTCGGCCGGACGATCTGCTCGAGCACGCGCGAGGAGTGGTTGCGCTCGAACTCGCCGGGCGTGGCCGAGACGAAGACCACCTGGGGCACGCGCGTCAGGAACTCGTCGAAGGTCTGCGGGCGGTTGTCCATGGCGCTCGGGAGCCGGAAGCCGTAGTCGACGAGGGTCTGCTTGCGCGAGCGGTCGCCCTCGAACATGCCGCCGATCTGGGGCACGGTCTGGTGCGACTCGTCGATGAAGCAGACGAAGTCCTTCGGGAAGAAGTCGAGCAGGCAGAAGGGACGTGAGCCGGGCTCGCGGCCGTCGAGGATGCGCGAGTAGTTCTCGATCCCGTTGCAGTAGCCGAGCTCGCGCAGCATCTCCATGTCGAACTGGGTGCGCTGGCGCAGGCGGTGCGACTCGAGCAGCTTGCCCTGGGCCTCGAGCTGAGTGGTGCGCATCTCGAGCTCGTCGCGGATCTCCCCCACCGCGCGCTCGACGGTCTCGCGGTCGGTGGCGTAGTGGGTGGCCGGCCACACCGTGGCGTGCTCGAGCTCGTCGTAGATCTCGCCGGTCAG
>CADCVU010000183.1 GCA_902806245.1 uncultured Solirubrobacterales bacterium | reverse complement strand
TCGAGCTTCGAGGACCGTCCCGGCACCTGGGTGCTGACCGAGGAGGAGACCATGGAGCGACCGCTCGTCACCGCCGTGACCCACTCGACCGACGAGGCCCGCGTGACCCTGACCGGCCTGCCCGACGAGCCCGGCGTGGCCGGCCGGGTCATGACCGCACTGGCCGAGTCGGGCGTCAACGTCGACATGATCATCCAGAACGAGCCGGAATCGGAGGGCCGCGAGGCCGACATGTCGTTCACCGTCCCCCGCGACGACCTCGTGGCCGCCGACGAGGCGCTCGCGCCGCTGCGGGCGGAGCTCGGCATCGCCGACGTGGCCACCGACGCGCGCATGGGCAAGGTTTCCTTGGTCGGGGCCGGGATGCGCTCGTACCCCGGCGTCGCCGCCAAGACGTTCTCGGTGCTGGGCGAGGCCGGGATCAACATCGAGATGATCTCCACCTCGCCGATCAAGATCTCGGTCGTGGTGCGCGAGGACGACGTCCCGAGCGCGGTGCGCGAGCTGCACGCCGCCTTCGATCTGGGCGAGGACGCCGTGCGCCCCGAGGATCCGCGCGGTGTGCACCGCCCGGTGGTCCCTAGCTGATGCGCGTCGCCGTCGTCGGGGCGACCGGGGTCGTCGGGCGAACGATCCTCGACGTCATGTCCGAGCGCTCGTTCCCGGCCGACGAGGTCGTGGCCTTTGCCTCGGCGCGCACGGCGGGGCAGGAGGTGCCGTTCCGCGACGGGGCGTCGCTGACCGTGCAGGAGCTCCGCGCGGAGGCTCTGGACGGATTCGACCTCGCCCTGTTCTCCGCCGGCGGATCGACGAGCGAGGAGTGGGCGCCGCGCTTCGTCGATGCGGGCGCGACGGTGGTCGACAACTCGTCGTACTGGCGCATGCACGACGACGTGCCGCTGGTGGTCTCCGAGGTCAACCCGAACGCGCTCGACGGCGCGGTGCGCGGCATCGTCGCCAACCCGAACTGCTCGACCATGCAGATGGTCGTCCCCCTGCGGCCGATCCTCGACGCCGCGGGGATCGAGCGGCTGGTGATCTCGACCTACCAGTCGGTCTCGGGCACCGGCAAGGACGCCGTCGACGAGCTCACCGCGCAGACCCGCGCCCACTCCCTCGGCGAGGACTTCCCCCGGCCCCGCGTGTATCCACACCAGATCGCCTTCAACGTCATTCCGCAGGTCGAGACCTTCAAGGACGGCGACGACTACACGACCGAGGAACGCAAGATGATGGGCGAGACGCGCAAGATCCTCGGTGCCCCCGAGCTGCCGATCTCGGCCACCTGCGCGCGCGTGCCGGTCTACCACGGCCACTCGGAGTCGATCAACGTGCAGACTCGCGAGGACCTGTCGCCGGAGGCCGCCCGCGACCTGCTGCACGAGGCAGCGGGGGTGGTCGTGGTCGACGATCCGTGGCAGGGCCTGTATCCGCTGGCGACCGCGGCGGCGGGGCGCGACGACGTCCTGGTGGGCCGGGTGCGCCGCGATCCCTCGCACGAGCGCTGTCTGAACCTGTGGGTGGTGGGCGACAACCTGCGCAAGGGGGCGGCCACCAACGCCGTGCAGGTGGCGGAGCTGGTCGTGGAGCGGGGGCTGCTCGGGCGCGGGGCGGTGCGGGCGGCCTGAGCGTCGTTCCTCAGTGGTTGCGCAGCGCGTCGATCAGCTCGCCCTTGTCCATGTTCGAGCGCCCCTCGATCCCGATCTCCTTGGCGCGCTCCTCGAGGTCGTCCTTCGACCAGTCCTCGTAGGTCGGTGAGCTGCCGCCCTTCTCGCCGGACCGCGTGCGGTCGGAGTTGGCGATCCGCGCCGCCTTCTCCTTGCTCGCGCCCTGGTCGCGCAGCGCCTCGTACTGCTCGTCGTCCTTGATGCTGGAGCCGTGGTCCTTGGCCATGGTCGTCTCCTCTCGATCGTCGGCCGGCGTGCCTCGTTGAGGTCGACTACCCCGCCGGGCAACGAAGGAACCGGCGCGCAACCGGCCCGCCGACCCGCACTCGGGCCTGCCACGGGTCCGTGACCACGTAAGACCGCGCCCGAGGTCCGGTCGGCCGCTTCAGGCCCACGGTCGTTCGTTCACTCGGCGGATCCAGTCCGCGAGCCGGGGGTGTGTGTCCCGGAGCTGCTGGTACTCGTCGAGGATGCGGTGAAAGAGCTCGTCGTCGGCCGGATCGCGGAAGAGTGCGTACTTCAGGAAGGGAAAGGCGGCGCAATCGGCCGCGGAGAAGCCTTCGCCCATGAGGTGGTCTCTTCCGGCGAGCATCGCCTCGAAGCGGTCGAGCGCTGCCGCCATCTCACCCGCGAGCGCAGCGATCCGCTCGCGGTCTGGGTCCGGCTTGCCCGACTCGGCCTCGATCTCGTTGGGCGGCCGCTTCCAGACCTGGTCGAACCAGTCGCTGAAGATGAGCATCTCGGCGCGACGCGCCTCATCCGCGGGTAGAGCGGCGGGTCGGGGTAGCGCTCCTCGAGGTAACGGACGATCTCCATCGAGTCGACCACGACGGTGCCGGCGTCGTCGATGACCGGGACGAGCCCCTGGCCGCTGACGCGCTCGACCTCGCTGCGGTCGCTGTAGTCGATGACGACCGACTCGACCGCGATCTCCTTGTGGGCCAAGGCCAGGGCGACTCGCTCAACGTTCGTGGAGAACGGGGCGCGGTAGAGCCGGATCACCGGCGGGAGGCTATATCGCCTCGCATCTCGTCGAGCGCCGCCAGAACCTCCGCGCGGTCGAGCCCAAGACCATGCAGATCCGCGACCTCGACGACGACGTCTACGCGGGCCTGGCCCGGCGGGCCGCGGAGGCTGGGATCGAGGCTGCGCGCCTGGCCGCGCGGCCCACCGTCGCGGAATGGCCGGAGCGCACCTCGCACCGGCACATGCAATCGCGCATCGCCGCCGAACGGATCGCTGGTCACGAGGGCCGGGGCCCTGTCGTAAGCTGCGCGACGGCAACGAGGGAGGAGACCGCCATGGCCACGGCGGCGCGCGGAGCGTGGGCCAAGCTGAGCGGGCGGGACGGAGGGCCCAAGGCCGTCTCGACCTCTCCCCCCGGCCTCGACCTCGGAGCGCTGAAGCGCGAGCTCGAGCGCGACGTACGCGGCGAGGTTCGCTTCGACGCCGGCGCTCGCGCCCTGTACGCCAACGACTTCTCGCTCTACCGCCACGTGCCGCTCGGGCTCGTCGTCCCGCGCGACGCCGACGACGTCGCCGCGGCGGTCGCGGCCTGTCGCCGCCACGGCGCGCCGATCCTGCCGCGGGGCTGCGGAACGGGGCCGAGCGGCCAGACCGTCAACGTGGCCGTCGTCTTCGACTACTCGAAGCTCATGAACGAGATCGTGGAGCTCGATCCCGAGCGCCGCCGCGCGCGCGTGCGCCCGGGAGCGATCTGCGACCAGCTCCGCGACGCCGCCGAGCAGCACGGTCTGACCTACGGGCCCGATCCGGCCACCCACGCGTACTGCACCTTCGGCGGGATGATCGGCAACAACTCCTGCGGCACGCACTCGCTGATGGCGGGCAAGACCAGCGACAACGTCGAGGAGCTCGAGGTCGTCCTCTACGACGGCACGCGGATGACGGTCGGCGCGACGAGCGATGAGGAGCTCGCGCGGATCGTCGCCGAGGGCGGGCGCCGAGGCGAGATCTACGGCCGCCTGCGCGACCTGCGCGACCGGGTCGCCCACCTCGTGCGCGAGGAGTTCCCCGACATCCCGCGGCGCGTCTCGGGCTACAACCTCGACGAGCTGCTGCCCGAGAACGGCTTCCACGTCGCCCGCGCCCTCGTCGGCTCGGAGGGGACGTGCGTCAACGTGCTCGAGGCCACCGTGCGGCTCGTGCCGAGCCCGCCGCACCGCGCCCTCGCCATTCTCGGCTATCCGACGCTGTTCGCGGCGGCCGACCACGTGCCGGAGCTGCTCGGCCACGAGCCGATCGGGCTCGAGGGCTTCAACGACGTGCTGACCGAGAACATGGAGCTCAAGCACCGTTTGCGCGCGGAGCGCTCGCGCCTGCCCGAGGGAAGGGCGTGGCTGCTCGTCGAGTTCGGGGCGTGGAGCGCCGATGAGGCTCGCGATCAGGCCCGGGCGGCGCTCGAGGCGGTCGAGCGCTCCGGCGGCCCGCACCTCGAGTGCCGAGTGCTCGCCGACACGACCGAGCAGCAGATGGCCTGGGCGGTGCGCGAGGCCGCCGTCGGCGACAGCCGCGCGCCCGGCGCCCTCGAGGCCGAGGGCAACTGGGAGGACGCGGCCGTGCACCCCGACGTGCTCGGGGCCTACCTGCGCGACTTCGACGCGCTCGTCGAGCGCCACGGCTACCGCTGCGTCTACTACGGCCACTTCGGCCAGGGCTGCGTGCACACCCGCCTCGAC
>CADCVU010000182.1 GCA_902806245.1 uncultured Solirubrobacterales bacterium | reverse complement strand
TCTCGGGCGCAGAAGCGACCACCGGCTAGCCGATGCCAGCCGTGCGGATACTCTCAAGGGACCGATAGAGGAGGACAAGTGGAGTCGACGACCGAGGAGCAGGACCGGTCCCGGACCGAGGAGCAGGACGGCAGCCGCAGCGACGACGGGGGTCGCGCCGAGTCGTCCCAGGGCTCGGAGGGCTCGAGCCGCAACGGCAACCAGCGCAACGTCGGGCGGATCGAGGAGATCCAGGGCGTCGTCGTCGAGGCCGTCTTCCCCGAGGGGCTTCCCGACCTCTACGCCGCCCTGGCCGTCCAGGTGCCGCAGCAGGCCGGCGCGACCATCGGCGAGACCGACGACGGGGAGGCCGGCGGCCGCCAGGTCTCGAGGGACGACTCCGGCGCCGACTCCGAGGGCGGTGAGGACTCCGCGGACGCGGAGTCGAACCTCCTCGCGGAGACCACGACCCTCATCTGCGAGGTGCAGCAGCACATCGGCGACGACCGCGTCCGCGCCGTGGCCATGGGCGGCACCGACGGCCTCCAGCGCGGGACCGAGATCGTCGACACCGGCACCCCGATCACCGTGCCGGTCGGTGACGAGACGCTCGGTCGCATGTTCAACCTGCTCGGCGAGGCGATCGACGGCGGCGAGGAGATCGAGGTCGAGGAGCGCTGGCCGATCCATCGCACTGCGCCGACGATCGAGGATCTGACGCCTAGCCAGGAGATCTACGAGACCGGGATCAAGGTCATCGACCTGCTCGCGCCCTACGCCAAGGGCGGCAAGGTCGGCCTGTTCGGCGGCGCCGGCGTGGGCAAGACCGTGCTCATCCAGGAGCTCATCCGCAACATCGCGGAGGAGCACGAGGGGCTCTCGGCGTTCTGCGGCGTCGGCGAGCGCTCGCGCGAGGGCAACGACCTCTGGCTCGAGATGAAGGAGTCGGGGGTCATCGACAAGACCGTGCTCGTCTTCGGGCAGATGAACGAGCCGCCCGGCGCGCGCCTGCGGGTCGCCCTCTCGGGCCTGACCATGGCCGAGTACTTCCGCGAGCACGGCGGCCAGGACGTGCTCCTGTTCATCGACAACATCTTCCGGTTCGTCCAGGCGGGCCAGGAGGTCTCGGCGCTGCTCGGGCGGATGCCCTCGGCCGTCGGCTACCAGCCGACGCTCGAGACGGAGATGGGCCAGCTTCAGGAGCGGATCACCTCGACCCGCAGCGGCTCGGTCACCTCGGTCCAGGCCATCTATGTGCCGGCCGACGACCTCACCGACCCGGCGCCGGCCTCGGTCTTCGCCCACCTCAACGCCACCACGGTGCTCTCGCGCGACATCTCCGAGCAGGGCATCTACCCGGCCGTCGATCCGCTCGACTCGAGCTCGACCATCCTCAAGCCCGACGTGGTCGGCCAGGAGCACTACGACGTGGCCAGCCAGGTCAAGGAGACCCTCCAGCGCTACAAGGAGCTCCAGGACATCATCGCCATCCTCGGCGTCGACGAGCTCTCCGAGGAGGACCGCCAGACCGTGCAGCGGGCGCGGAAGATGCAGCGGTTCCTCTCCCAGCCGTTCAACGTGGCCGAGCAGTTCACGGGCACGCCCGGCGAGTACGTGCCGATCGAGGAGACCGTCCGCGCCTTCAAGGAGATCGTCGAGGGCAAGCACGACGATCTGCCCGAGCGCGCCTTCTACATGAAGGGCGGCATCGACCAGGTCACGGCGGAGCGCGACAAGGAGAACGAGGACTCCAAGCGCTCGGACGCCGAGGACGACTCGGACTCCGGGTCCGACAGCGACTCGGACGAGTAGGGGCCAGATGGCCGATCCCACGACCCCGCACGCCGGATGACACGCCATAGCTTCGCTGGACCTTTGTCCTCGGCCTCGTCGAGGCCACCAGCATCGACTTCGGCCTGCGTCCGCGGCCAGCTCGCTCTGGCGTGCCCCCGGACGTGGGCGGCCGTGGGATCGACCATCTAGATGGCCCGCACACCGTTCCCGGTCGAGATCCTCACGCCCGAGGGAAAGGTCTTCGACGGCGAGGCCGAGATGCTCTCGACGCGCACGGGCGAGGGATCGCTCGGCGTGCTGGCCAACCACGCCCCGCTGCTCGCCATCCTCGAGCCGACGGAGCTGCGCCTGCACCAGGACGGCGGCGAGGTCACGTCGTTCGCGCAGGCCGAGGGCTATCTGCAGGTGATCGAGAACTCTGCGCTCGTGCTCGTAGAGGAGTGCCACCGGCCCGAGGACCTCGACCGCTCCGACATCGAGTCACGGCTCGAGAACGCTCGCAACTCCCTCGAGGAGGCCGAGGAGGGGAGTGAGGAGCGGCGCGGGTACGAGCGCGACGTCAAGCGCTACGAGGCGTTCCTCGAGGTGGCGGGCTCAGGCGGGTAGGTTCGCTCGGAGTAGGGCTCTACTCCTCCGGAGCCAGCAGGTCGCCGATGTCGAGCAGGTCGCGATCGCGGCCCGTGCCCGCCTTGAGCCGGATCACGTCGTTGCGGGAGGCGACGATCACCGCGACGCCGCCGACGTCGACCGCGGTCGCTCGTGCTCGCAGATCCGGATAGAGCCGCCCGTACTGCTCGGCGCCGAGAACGTCGATTCTGGCCCGCGGGCGACTGTAGGCGCACGTTCGCGTCGCGCGCCAGCAGCTCCTTGGTCACGGGCGTCGCCGGCTCGCCCTCGGGGCGGGCGGCGAGCGCAACCAGCGCAGACGCCAGCCGCGCGAGGTTTGAGGTGTCGCCGGCCGGGATGAGGTCGACGTCGACCGTCGCCCGTACGACGCCGTGAGCGACGACGGCGAAGCCGCCGACCGTCACGTAATCCACCGAAGCCGCGGCGAGCGCCGCGAAGATCTCCTGGGCCCGAACTCGGTCACCTGATCGTGCGGCGCAACCGACTCGCGAAGCGAGCGAGGCGGAAGCCCTCCTCGAGGCGCTCCGACATGCTCTGGCCGCGGGCACGCGCGCGGTTGCGCGCGTCGGACTCGCGGGCGCTGCGCACCGCGGCGGCCCGGCCGAGCGCACAGGGGTCGTCGTGGCGGATGTCGTAGCGGCTCATGGCCTCAGGCTACGGCGGCGACGGCGCCGTCGCGCGCCGGGCTACGCCTCCGGAGCGAGCAGAGGCGGGGCGCTGCGCTGGGCGCGCCGCGCTCGCGCCGCGCTCCACAGCAACGCACCGGCCAGGACGGCCTGGAGACAGAGCAGGACCACCGCGACGTCTACGAGCTGTGCAGATGCGGCTTCGCCCCGCGAGCCGGCGCCGACGTTCGGCAGCACGATCAGCTCGACGGCGGCCGCACTCGCCAGCAGGGCGAGGAAGCTCCGGCGCCCGAGCGCGAGCAGGTACTGCACCCCGAGGTAGCCGACGCCGAGCAGGGCCATCGCCGCGGTGAGCAGGGGCAGGGCACCGGCGCCCGCGGTCAGGCCCGAGCGGAAGACGAGCTCGAGCAGCGGCTGGGCCAGCACGGCGTAGAAGGCCACGAGCGGGACCGCCACCACCGCCAGCAGAGTGAGCGTGCGCACGAGGATCGGCCGCGCGTCCTCGCCGCCCTGGGTGCGCCGGACGGCCTCGGGCAGGAGATAGAAGCCGAGCCCCATGGCCAGCCAGATCACCGCCTTGGCCGCGACCGACGCGGCCACGTAGGCCCCCGCGACGGCGGGAGCCGCGACGTGCTTGACGATGATCACGTCGACGTGCTGGAGGATGGCGAGCAGGACAAAGGCGACGACCGGGATCCGCGCGCGCGCGATCAGGCGACGCATCCCGGGGACGGCCGCCCGGGCGGCGGCGTCGCGGGGAGGCGGCAGGAGGCGCCGCAGGGGGACGGTGTAGGCGACGACCAGCAGCCCGAGCGCGACCGTCGTTCCCAGGAACGCACCGGTCACCCCGAAGCCGAGCAGCAACAGGGCGACCCCGAAGACGAGGCGCAGCGCCGCCTCGCCGACCAGCGTGAGACCGACGAGGCGGTAGCGCTGGACGGCCTGGAGCGCTCCGCGCTGGACCGACAGCATGAGCCACAGCCAGCCCGTGGGCAGGGTGGCGGCCGCCGCCCAGGCCACCTCGACTCCGATCGCCGCCGCGATCTGCTCGCGCAGGAGCACGGCCACCGCGACCACCACCGCGAGCGCGACGGTCAGATGGGTCATCCAGCGATGCACGCCCGCGCCCGCCACCTCGCTGCCCTCGCTCAGCTCGTGGCTGACCTCGCGCGCCACCGTGGCCTGGAGGGCCGAACCCGGGACCATGAGGATGACAAAGGCGGCGAGCAGCGCGCCGAGCGTGCCGTAGCCCGACGCGCCGAGCAGGCGGGCGAAGAGGACCGTCGTCACGAGCGCGATGAGGTTGTTGCCCATCATCGCGCCGGCGAGGCCGGCCGCGCGGCCGGTGTCCGAGCGCGCCAGCGCTCCGAGCTGAGGCACGCGCCGGGCGATCCGCGCGCTCACGCCCCGGTCGATCGCGGCCGCGCCGTTCTGGTCGGCCGGCGGAGGTTGGGCGGGCTCTGGCGCCGACTCGCGCGCCGTCTCGGACCCAGGCGCGGTCGAGGTCTGGCTCTGGAGAGGGCGTCGGGGCATGGGCAGCGGTTCGATGCGCGCCCCGGCGTGCGCGTGAGGCAGACCGAGCCGGCGACGAGCCCGGCAAGCCTATCCGCGCGGTCTTACGCCATCCGTAAGCATGCGATCGGTGCCGCCCCCGCGGCTACGCTTGGCCGGTGCGCGAGAGCTCACTTCCCGAGCGCCTGATCTCCTACGACTCCTCGACGATCGAGGGTATCCGCTCCGCGGCCGAGTTCGTCACCGGATGGCTCGAGGCGCGCGACGTCGAGGTCGCCGACGCGGTGCACAACGGGCGACCGCTGCTCGCCGCGACCGTCGGACCGGCACACGGCCCGACCGTCGTGCTGCACGGCCACCTCGACGTGGTCCCCGGTCGCCCCGAGCAGTTCGGCCCCCGGGTGGACGGGGATCGCCTGATCGGCCGCGGCGCCTACGACATGAAGGGCGGGCTCGCGGCGATGATGCTCGCCACCCGCGACCTGGTCGAGCAGGACGACGTGCGCGTGCACTTCCTGTGCGTTTGCGACGAGGAGTCCGACGAGTCGGGTCAGCGCGCCTCCGACCTGCTCGTGCAGCGCGGCTACCGCGGCGACTTCGCGATCACCGGCGAGCCGACCGACATGCGCGTCGGCGTGCAGGCGAAGGGCGTGCTCGGGCTGCGCATGGAGGTCGCGGGCAAGGCGGCACACGGCTCGACGCCATGGCTCGGCGACAACGCGATCCTGAAGGCCGTGGAGATCTACGAGAGGATCCGCTCGCTGGCCTTCGCGGACGAGTCCTCCGAGCTGTTCGATCGGCCCTCGATCAATCTCGGGCGCATCCTCGGCGGCGATGCGCTCAACAAGGTCCCCGACCGCTGCGTCGCCGACATCGACATCCGCTACCTGCCGGGCCAGGACCCGGACGAGATCCTGGCCTCCGTGCGGTCGCTCCCCGGCGTCTCGGTCTCCGAGCTCCTGCGCCGAGATCCCGCAGTCGTCGATCCGGAGAACCCGTTCGTGCGCACCCTCTGCGAGGTCGTCTCCCAGAGCACCCCGGCCGAGCGGGTGTCGGTGGGCCGCGACGGGGCCTCCGACGCGGTGTCCTTCCTCGAGGCCGGCGTCCCCGCGGTCGAGTTCGGGCCGGAGGGAGGAGGCCACCATGGGCCCGACGAATGGGTCTCGATCTCCTCGCTCGAGCGCTACCGCACGGCCCTGGTCGAGTTTGCCCGGTTGGTGCCCGCCCGCCTCGCCGATGCCCGCCTGAACGTTGCCTGACCGGCGCTCCAGCTCGAACGCCGTCTGGCGGCGCCTGCTCATCGGCACGGTGATCATCGTCCTGGCGTCGGCGACGGCGACGACGGCGGCCGGTTTCCGCGAGATCGATCGCGTGGTCACCGCCTTCCGCGACGGCGAGGTCCTCGATCTCGGCGAGAGCCTCGCCGAGGCCGAGTCGGGCGAGCCGCAGACGGTGATGCTGATCGGCTCCGACGAGCGGCCCCGCAACGACGTCAACTACGAGAGCAAATCCCGCTCGGACACCATCATCCTCATCCGCCTCGACCCCGCGCGCGGCGCGACCTCGATCCTCTCCCTTCCGCGTGACCTCAAGGTGACGGTCCCGGGCATCGGCACGCGCAAGCTCAACGCCGCCTACGAGCAGGGCGGCCCGAAGCTTGCGCTCGAGACCGTGAAGCGGCTCACCGGGCTGCGCATCAACCACGTGGTCAACGTCGACTTCCGCGGCTTCAAGCGCGGTCTAAACGCGATCGACTGCGCCTACGTCGACATCGACCGACGCTACTTCAACGACAACTCGGGCTACGGGCCGAGCTACGAGACCATCGACGTGCCCCAGGGCTACCAGCGCAT
>CADCVU010000181.1 GCA_902806245.1 uncultured Solirubrobacterales bacterium | reverse complement strand
CCGGCGGTATGCCTCGTCGTCCTCGACGGCTGGGGCCTCGCCCCCGACGGGCCGGGAAACGCCGTCTCGCTCGCCCGGACCCCGGTCTTCGACGATCTTTGGAGTGCTCACCCGCACACCGAGCTGACCACCAGCGGCGCCTCGGTCGGGCTGCCGGAGGGCCAGATGGGCAATTCGGAGGTCGGCCACCTCAACCTCGGTGCCGGGGCGATCGTCAAGCAGGACCTGACCCGGATCGACGAGGCGATCGCCGACGGATCGTTCGCGGAGAACGAGGCTCTGCGGGCCGCGTGCGCGCGGGGGCGCGAGGCCGGCCGGCTGCACCTGCTCGGCCTCGTCTCCGATGGAGGCGTGCACGCGGCCCTGGAGCAGCTCGAGGCGCTGATCGACCTGGCCGCGTCCGAGGGCGTCTCGGATGTCGTCCTCCACGCCTTCACGGACGGGCGCGACACCGCGCCCGACTCGGGGCGGGGCCATCTCGAGCGCGCCGAGCGCCGGCTCGCCGCCTCCGGCGGAGGCCGGGTCGGAAGCGTGACCGGCCGCTACTACGCCATGGATCGCGACCAGCGCTGGGATCGCACCCAGCTCGCCTACGACGCGATCGTGCACGGTCTGGCCGAGGGCGAGACGGCGGACTCGGGCTCCGAGGCGGTCGCCGCCGCCTACGAGCGGGACGAGACCGACGAGTTCGTTCGCCCCACGCTCGTCGGTGCGGAGGCGCGCGTGCGCGACGGCGACGCGGTGATCTTCTTCAACTTCCGTCCCGACCGGGCCCGCCAGCTCACCCGCGCCCTCGGCGAGCCGGACTTCGACGCCTTCGACCGTGGCGAGGCCCCAGGGCCCGAGCTCACCACGCTGACCGAGTACAGCGAGGCCTTCGACTACCCGGTCGCCTTTGCGCCCGCACGGCCCGAGACCACGCTCGCGGCCACGCTGGCCGCGCGCGGTATCGCCCAGCTTCACGTCGCCGAGACCGAGAAGTACGCGCACGTCACCTACTTCTTCAACGGCGGCGAGGAGGACGAGTACCCGGGCGAGGAGCGGCGCCTGGTCGACTCGCCGCGTGAGGTCCCCACCTACGACAAGAAGCCGGAGATGAGCGCGGTCGCCGCGGCCGCGGTGTTCGCCGAGCGCTGGCGGGAGAGCCGTCCGGGCTTCGGGATCATCAACTTCGCCAACCCCGACATGGTCGGGCACACCGGGGTGATCGACGCCGCGGTGGCCGCGATCGAGGCCGTTGACCGCTGCCTCAGGCAGGTGGTGGAGGCGGTGCACGAGTCCGGTGGTGCCTGCGTGATCACCGCCGACCACGGCAACGCCGACCACATGCTCGAGCCCGACGGCAGCCCCAACACGGCGCACTCGCTCAATCCGGTGCCGCTCGTGATCACGGCGGAGGCGGGGAAGCTGCGCGAGGGCGGTGTGCTCGCCGACGTCGCGCCGACCGTGTTGGAGCTGCTGGGCGTCGAGCAGCCGGCGGCGATGACGGGACGATCTCTGTTCGCGCCGAAGACTTGACACATCACGACTCAGGTTTTATACTCCATGCCGTGAGCATTAAGTCACCGGAGGAGGTGAGAGAGATGACGTTCCTGATGAAGCCGGACCCCTTCAGCTCGGAGGTCAACCGGCTGTTCAACACGCTCCTCGCGCCCGAGAGCGCGCGGTCGCAGCGCTGGACACCGGCCATGGACCTCGTCGAGGCCGACGACCACTACGTGCTCCGGGCGGACCTGCCGGGCATGGACGAGAAGAACGTGTCGATCGAGATCAACGACAACGTCCTGACCGTCTCGGGCGAGCGCCGCGACGAGCAGGAACAGACCCGCCAGGGCTGGCACCGCGTCGAGCGCAGCTTCGGCCGCTTCACGCGCTCGCTGACCCTGCCCGAGGGCATCGATCCGGAGGCCGTCGCTGCGGCTTTCGACAAGGGCGTGCTCTCGATCACCGTGCCCAAGCCCGAGCAGCGCCGGCCGCGCCGCGTGGAGATCAACGTGAGCAGCGGGGGCGCCGACGGCAACGGTGCGGCTCGCGAGGGCGCGGGCCCTGCGCCGGTCGAGGGAACCGCGACCGAGCGGTCCACGAGCGAGGGCACGACGACCGGCTGACCGGTCCCCTGCGGACGGGCGCCCACCTCCCCGGCACTAAGCTGGGGGCGTGGCGCCCGCGTCCGCCGTTCAGCGCCCGGCCGCCTTCGCGGTCGAGCACCGCGACGGCGCAGCCCGCACAGGCGTCCTGCGCACTGCTCACGGCGAGGTTCGCACCCCCGCCTTTGTTCCGCTCGCCTCGCACGCGACCGTGCGCTCGCTCCAGGCCGGCGAGGTCGCCGAGCTCGGCTACGACATGGTGCTCGGCAACACCTTCCACCTGTTCATCCAACCCGGACACGAGCACATCGCCGAGCTCGGTGGCCTGCACGAGTTCATGGCCTGGCACGATCCGATCGTCACGGACTCGGGCGGCTTCCAGGTCTTCTCGATGGGCCACGGGTCGGTCGCCGAGGAGGTCAAGCGCCGCAATCCGCGCCGCGACGGCGGACCGAACGTGCTCGAGATCGCCGAGGAGGGCGTGCGCTTTCGCTCCTATCTCGACGGCTCCGAGCGCTTCATGGGCCCCGAGACCTCGATGGAGATCCAAGCGGCGCTCGGCTCCGACGTGGTGCTGGCCTTCGACGAGTGCACGCCGTTCCACTCGGACCGCGACTACACCGCCCGTTCGACCGAGCGCACTCACCGGTGGCTCGACCGCTGCGTCGAGTGGCGGGCGGAGCACGACGCCGGAGGGCTCTTCCTGGGGATCGTCCAGGGAGGCGTTCACCGTGACCTGCGCCACGCCTCGGCGGAGCGGATCGCCGCGACCGAGGCCATCGACGGGGTGGCCATCGGCGGCTCCCTCGGACAGGACAAGGAGGAGATGCGCGAGGTCGTCGGCTGGGCCCTCGAGGCGCTGCCCGACGCGCTTCCGCGCCACTTGCTGGGGATCGGCGACGTCGACGACGTCGTCCACGCCGTCGGCGCGGGGGTCGACTGGTTCGACTGCGCCACCCCGACGCGGCTCGCTCGACACGGCACCGCGCTCGTGTCCGACCCCGAGGCGCGCTGGCGCCTCGACGTGACCCGGCCGCCGTCACGCTCGAGCCGGGAGCCGCTCGCCCAAGGCTGTCCGTGCCCGGCCTGCCGCGACCACACCCGCGCCTACCTGCACTACCTCGCGCGCGCGAAGGAGCTCACCGCGGTGCGGCTGCTCACGCTGCACAACCTGACCTTCATAGCCACGCTCGTCGAGGGCCTACGGGACGCAATCCGCGAGGGCCGCTACGCCGAGCACGCGGCTGCGGTCCTCGCGGGCCGCGGCCCCTACGCGGCCGGCGCCTGAGGCCGAGCTCGCCTAGCGCGCGTTCTCCCGGACGAAGTCGCGCAGCTGGTCGACCTGCCGGCCGAGGCTCTCCTCCTCGATCGGCTGCTGCTCGGTGCCGCTCCCGCTCGAGGCGATCACGAAGGCGGCGATGACCCCCGCGACGATGACCAGGAAGACGGCCAGCAGCCGCCCGAGCCCGCGGCGTCCTCGGGTCCGTCGGGCGGCCCCGGAGCCGGAGCCGGCGCGGGCCGACGGTGGCGCGGAGGTGCGCCGCGAAGGCGTCGG
>CADCVU010000180.1 GCA_902806245.1 uncultured Solirubrobacterales bacterium | reverse complement strand
GTGATCCTCGTGACCGCGACCCTGCCGCTCGACGCGATCGCCCACGCGCGCGCCGTGGAGGTCGGGCTCTCGACCCAGGACTGGCCCGCGTGGCTCGGCGACGTGGGAAAGAGCGCCGGAATCGGGGCGATGTTCGCCGCCGCCGGCGCCGGCGGCGTCCTCGCCCTCGTGCGTCGCTTCCCGCGGCGGGCCTGGATCCCGGGGAGCGTGGTCGTGGTGGCGCTCAGCGCCGGCTTCGTGTTCCTCTCGCCGCTCGTGCTCGAGCCGCTGTTCAACCGCTTCACCCCGCTGCCCCCCGGCGAGCTGCGCAGCGAGGTCCTCGCAATCGCCGAGCGATCCGGCGTGGAGGTCGGCGAGGTCTACCGCGTCGACGCGAGTCGCCGGACCACCGGCGCCAACGCCTACGTCGGCGGGCTCGGTTCGACCAAGCGGGTCGTCCTCTACGACACCCTGATCGAACGCTTCCCGCCCGATCAGGTGCGCTCGGTGGTCGCCCACGAGCTCGGGCACGTGGAGGGCCGCGACCTGCTGCGCGGGCTCGCGTGGCTGGCGCTGGTCACGCCCGCGGCGCTGTTCCTGGCCCAGGTCCTGGCGGAGCGAGCCTGGCGACCGGCGAGCGGCGCCGACTCGCGCCTGGCGGCGACGCCGGCCGCGCTGCCGGCCATCGCGCTGTCGCTCGCGTTGGTCTCGTTCGCCGTCGGGGCGGCCGGGAACGTGCTCTCGCGTCAGGTCGAGGCCCGGGCCGACGGCTTCGCCCTGCGCATGACGCAGGAGCCTGGGGCGTTCATCGGCCTCGAGCGCGGCCTCTCGGTGAGCAACGTGAGCGAGCCCGACCCACCGGCCGCCTGGCATCTCCTGCTCGGCACCCATCCGACGACGCTCGAGCGGATCGGCTTCGGGCTGACCTTCGCCCGCGAGCGCTAGCCCCTCGCCGGTGAGGATCACCGTGCTCGCCGTGGGGCGCCTTCGCCCGCCCTTCGTCGACGACGTCCAGCACTACCGCAAGCTGCTCGGCCGCCACGCGGCGATCGATCTGCTCGAGGTCCGCGAGGAGGAGCGGGTCGAGCGGCGCCTGCCCGAGCGCGCCTTCGTGTGTCTGCTCGACTCGAGCGGGAGCTCGTTCACCTCGCCGGAGCTGAGCGGATTCCTCGAGGAGCGGCGCCGTTCGGGCCGAGACCTCTGCTTCGTCGTCGGCGGCCCCCGCGGGCTCGACCTCGACGGCGTCGACCTGCGGCTCTCGCTCGGACCGATGACCCTGCCCCACCAGCTCGCTCGCGTGGTCCTGCTCGAGCAGCTGTTCCGCGCACACAAGATCCTGGCCGGCGAGCCGTACCATTACTGAGGACCCTTTGGCCTCTCTCGACACCCCCGAGTCCGCCGCTCCTACCCCGAACGGGCCGATCGACCCCCTGGCGGAGCTCCGCCTCGCCCTCGCCGACGCCGCCACCGAGGTGCGCGGCACCCCGATCACGGTCGAGCTGCGCCTCGACCGGCCGAAGCGGTCCGAGTTCGGCGACTTCTCGTCCAACGCTCCGCTCCTGCTCTCCTCCGGCCTCGACGAGCAGCCGCGTGCCTTGGCCGAGCGCCTCGGCGCGGCGCTCGGGCGCCGGCTCGGCCCCGACCTCGATCGCTACGAGGTGGCCGGGCCCGGCTTCGTCAACCTGTTCCTCTCCGACCGCTTCTGGCGCTCGGCCCTGAGCACCATCGCCACCGTCGGCGGCGACTTCGGCTCGCGGGTGGCCGGCGCGGGAGTCGAGCGCCTGCTCGTGGAGTTCGTCAGCGCCAACCCGACGGGCCCGATCACCGTCGCCGCGGCGCGCCACGCCGCCTACGGCGACAGCCTGTGCCGGATCCTCGCCTTCGCCGGCCATGCGGTCGAGCGCGAGTACTACGTCAACGACGCCGGCGGCCAGATCCGCCGCTTCGGGGAGTCGCTCGCGGCCCGCGCCCGCGGCGAGGAGCCGCCCGAGGACGGCTACCACGGCGCCTACGTGACCGCGCTCGCCGCGCGCATCGCCGGGGCGCCCGAGCTCGGCCCCGACGAGCTGGCGGACCAGGGAATCGAGCTCATGCTCGAGGCCGTGAGCGCCACCCTCGAGCGCTTCCGCGTGCACTTCGACCGCTTCTTCTCCGAGCGCTCGCTCCACGCCGATGGCGCGATCGAGCGAGCGCTCGAGCTCCTCTCGGAGAGCGATCACGTGTACGCGAGCGAGGGCGCGACCTGGCTGCGCACGGGCGACCTCGGCGACGACAAGGATCGCGTGCTGCGCCGCTCCACGGGCGAGCTGACCTACTTCGCCGCCGACGTGGCCTACCACGCGGACAAGCTGCGGCGCGGCCCCGACCGGGTGATCGACGTGCTCGGGGCGGACCACCACGGCTACGTGGCCCGGATGCAGGCGGCCTGGCAGGCCCTGGGCGGTGCCCCCGGCGGGCTCGAGCTGCTGATCATGCAGCTCGTCAACCTGACCGAGGCCGGGCGCCGCGTGGCCATGTCGAAGCGCGAGGGCGAGTTCGTGACCCTCGACGAGCTGATCGACGACATCGGAGTCGACGCGGCGCGCTGGTTCCTGCTCCAGCGCTCACACGACACGACGCTCGACCTCGACCTCGCTCTCGCTCGTGAGCAGACGCAGGAGAACCCGGTCTACTACGTCCAGTACGCGCACGCGCGCATCGCGGCGATCCTGCGCCGCGCCGGGGAGGAGCGGCGCACGGCCGCCGCGAGCGCCGATCTCGCCGCCGCCGGGGCGCCGCTGCACCCTTCCGAGCGCGCGCTCGTGCGGCGCCTGCTCGAGTTCCCGTACGAGGTCGCCACGAGCGCCACCCGGCGGGCACCGCACCGGCTGACCACCTACGCGCTCGAGCTCGCCCAGGGCTTCTCGGCCTTCTACCGCGACTGCCGCGTGGTCGGGGCCAAGGAGGAGGGGGGCGACGAGGCCTTCCGTATCGCGCTCAGCCGGTCGGTCCAGGCGACGCTCGCCCGATCGCTCGATCTGCTCGGAGTCGAGGCGCCCGAGGCGATGTAAGCGGCTCGGTCGTGGCGCGCGCTTCGCGCCGTCTGCGTTAACCAATGTTGACCCGCCGGCCCAACGGCACAACCTCTTGCGCTTTCGGCCGTTGTAGGAGCACGGGAGCAGAGGACGAACCTAGGGGGCCGGGGAAGTTGACGATGGCTGTGGAGGCAACACCTGATACCGCGGAGGGAGCGGCGCCCGCGGCGAACGGCTCGCACGATCACGGCCGCCTCGCGCCGGTCTTCCCGCGCCGGTTGCGCGACCACTGGCTCGAGGGCCACGCCGCCGAGGTGGCGGAGCTCGCCCTCGACCTCGGACGCAGTCTCGGCCTGTCCTCCTTCGAGCTGCTCGAGCTCGAGCTGGCCGCTCGCCTGCACGACGTGGGCAAGCGAGCGGTGCCGGAGTCGATCCTCTCGAAGCCAGGACCGCTCTCGGCGGCGGAGTGGTCGCTCATGCGCCGGCACCCCGAGTGGGGCTCGGGCATGCTCGTCGACGTCCCCGGGCTCGAAGCCGTGGCCGAAGCCGTGCACGCCCACCACGAGCGCTGGGACGGCTCGGGCTACCCGCTCGGGCTCCGGGGCGAGCGCATCCCCCTGGCCAGCCGCATCGTCGCCGTCTGCGACGCCTTCAGCGCGATGACCACCGACCGTCCCTACCGCGCGGGCCGCCCCGAGATCGAGGCGTTCGACGAGGTTCGGCGCTGCGCGGGCTCTCAGTTCGACCCGGCGATCGTCGACGCCTTCGTGGCGAGGGGCGAGCGCGCGGCGGCCTGACCGATCGATCGCGACGGGCCGCGGCCTGCGCGGTCAGAGCTCGCCGAAGAAGTTGATCCCCAGGCGCTCCATCAGGCCCAGGGCCTGACCGTTGAGGCGGGTGAGCTCGCCCGCGAAGAGCAGCCCGCCCATGATCACGAGAATCACACCGGAGACCGCGGTGATCGCGGCGAAGTGGTCGCGAAAGAACGCGAAGAAGCGCGTCGCCCGCGAAAAGGCGAGCGCGCTGAGCACGAACGGCACGGCGAGGCCGGCGGCGTAGAAGGCGAGCAGGAGGCCGCCCTGGCCGACGGTCGTGCGGGTGCTCGCCGCGGTGAGGATGGCCCCGAGGGTCGGGCCGGTGCACGGCAGCCAGGCGATGGCAAAGGCGAGCCCGGCGACGATCGGGCCCCCGGTCGAGGCGCGGCGCAGCAGCGCCTCGGGCCGCCAGCCGCGCCGCAGGAACGGCACGAACAGCGTGCCGACGAAGAGCAAACCCATCACCGCGATGGTCGCGCCGGCGATCTGGCGCAGGGCGACGCGATTCTCGAGCAGGGTCTGCCCGAGACCGGTGGCGGTCATGCCGAGGGCGATGAACATGACCGAGAAGGAGAGGCAGAACAGCAGCGCGGGCACGAGGACCTGGGCTCGCCGGCGGCCGCCCTCGATGTCGGCAAAGGAGACGCCGGAGATCGCCGACAGGTAGCCGGGCACGAGCGGAAGCACGCACGGCGAGACAAAGGAGATGAGGCCGACGGCAAAGGCGGCGACGACGGTGGTGTCGACGCCCGAGCTCACAACCACGATTGTCGCAGCGCCGGAGAGGGGGCTACGCGGGCGCCGCCGGCCGGCTCGGCCGGACGCTCAGAGGTCGTAGCGCTCGAGATCGCGAGTCAGGCGAGCACTCGCCTCGGCGCTCGGACCCGGCGCTCTGCCCGGAGAACCGGACGCGTCCCCCGCACCGGACGACCCGGCCTCCGCGGGCGCGAGCCCCGACCGCCGCCAGCGCGCGACGGCCAGTGCGCACGCCCCGAGCGCAGCGACCAGGACGGTGGCGGGGACGAGGTAGGCCGCCAGGTCGAAGCCCTCGGTCTCGGGGACGGCGAGGACCTCGTCGCCGAACTCGGCGGCCAGCGCGACCTTGATCGCATCCTTCGAGCGGCACTGCTCGACCTGCTCGAGGATGAAGACGCGCTCGCGGTCGGCCTGGGGAGCCTCCTGGGCGAGCGCGAGGGGCGTCTTGCAGACCGGGCACATGACCTCGTCCTCGATGTCGGCGACGCTCGTCTGCGGACAGGAGGCCGCGAGGGCGCTCGCGGGCGCTAGCGCGAGCACCACCAGCGCCACCGCCGCCGCCCGCAGGGCCCCGGCCGGGCGCCTCACGCGCGCTCCTCGAGCAGCGGCGCGACCTCGCGCCGCATGAACTCCTCGTCGACCGGCCCGCGCCTCAGCGCGGCGATCCGTCCGGTCCGGTCGAGCACGATCGTCTCCGGATAGGCGGCGACGCCGAAGTCCTTCTGGGTCTCACCGTCGGCGTCGCGGAGCATCGGATAGGTCAAGCCGAACTCGCGCGCAAAGGCGCGCGCGTCCGAGGTCACGTCGAGCACGTCGACGCCCACGACGGTGCCTCCGCGGTCCGCCAGCCGCTGGTGCCAGCGCTCGAGCAGCGGCGACTCGGCGCGACAGGGCTCGCACCAGGAGGCCCAGTAGTTCAGGACGACCACCTGCCCGCGAAAGTCGCCGAGCGAGGCCTCGCCACGCCCGTTCAGGCGCGGCAGCTCGAGGGCAGGCGCCCGGGGCCGCGCGCCGCTCGCGAGCGCGGTCTCGATCGAGGCGTCAGGGGCAGTCGAGCGAACGCCGTAGACGAGCAGCCCGAGCAGCGCGACGACCGCGATCACCACGGCGATCGAGACGGGGGAGAGCAGCCGGCGCATCGTGTCCGAGGTTAGAGGGCGCGAGTGCTCGGCCGGGGTGGCTCCCTGGGGCTGAGCGGCGGTAGAATCGGGCGGCGCGCCGGCGCAGCCGGCGGGCGCGCGCGGACGTAGCTCAGTTGGTAGAGCGTCGGCTTCCCAAGCCGAAGGTCGCGGGTTCGACCCCCGTCGTCCGCTTTACGAGAACGCACGCTTGGGAGGCTTTCCTCGGGGTAGACCGAGTAGTGAAGCCGCGAGGCGAGAACGCTTGCCTAAGCGGTCCGCCGAGACGAGGAGGCGACGCATGGACGAACGCACCGACCCTGAGAAGCAAGGCAACCAGCAGACCGAAGAAGTGCCGGTCCACGACGAGCAGCGCGCCGCCCTCCAGGCCCCTGGAGAGGATATGGACGAAACGCAGGCCGAGACCGGAGAGGGCGTTCTCGACCACGCCGAGCACTCGGACGCGCCGGGTCCCTTCGGTACGAGCTGAGCCCAACCCGGCTACAGCGCCACCGGCGCGTGGCCGGGGCGGGAGCCTCGCTCGTCCACTCCCGTGACCCGTCAGGTCAGCGGTCGCCTGCTAGCGCGGCTCGGGTCGACCCGTCGTGGCCTTGCCGCCACTCATCAGAGCGGCCCCGATCCCGAGGACGCCCAGGACCAGGTGGATCAGGTTGTCCAGGGTGCTGAGCTCGCTGGGAAAGAGTCCGAGCGGGTTCGGCTCGGCAAAGCTGACAAGCCCCACCAGCAGGTACACGACACCGAGTGCCCCGACCAGCGCGCGGACGACACCGCCGTCCATCTTCGCGAAGCCGACGTACGTCAGCAGGCCTCCGGTGACGAGGTGGATGACATCCTCGGCGATGTCGATGTTGAGGACGTCCAGCAGCGACTGATCGCCGAGGATCAGGCCCAGGATCGCGATCACGATCAGCGTCGGCCCGACGAGCTGGGCGTACCGGCGTGCGAGGGGCGCGTCTCGAAACTCCACGGACGCAAGGTTACCGAGCCCACGCGAGCCCTGCACCCGTCGTTGGGCCGTGTCTTGGTGGCCCGGACGCTCGCCGAAGCGGGCTGCATCGCGGCCGGCGATGAAGCCGGCGAGCTCCTACGGGCTGCCGCCGGCGACTCGGACGTGCTCGCGGAGCTGGTCTCTCGGCGCACCGAGGGCGCGCCGATCGCGTGGCTGACCGGCGCGGTCGACTTCTGCGGCCTCAGGCTGTCGGTCGCGCCGGGCGTCTACGTGCCGCGGTGGCAGACCGAGCCCTTGGCGCGGCGAGCCGCGACGCTCCTTCCGCCGGCGGGAGTGGCCGCGGATCTCTGCACCGGCGCAGGCGCGATCGCGGCAGTGCTGGCCGCGGCCGTCCCGACGGCGCAGGTGCTTGCGACCGAGCTCGAGCCGAGCGCCGTGCGGTGTGCCCGAAGCAACGGCGTCGAGGTGCTTGAGGGCTTCCTGGACGACCCGCTCCCGCGCGAGCTCGCGCGGCGCGTCGACGTGTTGACCGCCGTCGTGCCCTACGTGCCGACGGACTCACTCCGCCTGCTCCCGCGCGACGTCCAGGCCTTCGAGCCACGGCTCGCGCTCGACGGCGGGGCCGACGGCACGGATCTCCTGATCGAGGTCGCGCGACGAAGCGCAACCTGGTTGAGTCCCGGTGGCTGGTTGCTCCTGGAGTTGGGCGGCGACCAGGCCGAACCGCTCGGACGACTGCTTCACGAGCTCGGGTTCGAGGGAGTGGACGTCATGGCCGACGAGGAGGGCGACCCTCGCGCCATGTGTGCTCGTCTCGGCTCGGCGCGTGTGCCGGCGGGCCCCCCGAATCGCGCGCGTGAGTTATGGTCGCACCCATGACCACTCAAACTGAGAATCCCGCCGCCACAGAAAAGCTCCTCCAGTACCTCAACGAGGCGCACGCGACCGAGCACGGACTCACGCGCACGCTCGAGGCCCACCTTGCCGTCACGCCTCGCGGTAGCTACCGCTCCGGTCTCGAGAAGCACCTGACCGAGACCAGGAAGCACGCCGAGCGACTCGAGCGGCGCATGGGCGAGCTCGGTGCCTCGCGCAACGTCATCCAGATGGGGATCGGCGTCGTCGAGAGCCTGGTCGGTCAGGCCCTCGCCCTGTCGAAGACCCCGATCGATCTCGTCCGCGGATCCGGCGGCGAGGAGAAGCTGCTCAAGAACGCGAAGGACGAGTGCGCCACCGAGGCCCTTGAGATCGCCACCTACGACGCGCTCGAGCGCGTCGCCATCGGCGTCGGCGACCAGAAGACGGCCGAGCTGGCGGCGAGCATCCGCGGCGACGAGGAGCGGATGCTGGCCAACCTCCGCAAGGAGATCCCCAAGCTCGCCGACGCGGTGGTTCGAGCCGACGTGGAGGGCGACCCGAGCTTCGACGCCTCGACCACCGGAGCGGCCGACGCCGCCCGCGCCGGGGGGGAGGCCGTACGTGGCGCCGCGAAGCGCGCCGAGGGCAGCGCCCGCAAGACCGCCCGCCAGGCGCGCAAGGTGCCGGGCGTCGCTCAGGCCGAGGGCCAGGCCAAGGGCGCGGTCGCCGGCGAGTCGGACATCCCCATCGCCAACTACGACGACCTGAACGCGAGCCAGATCGTGTCGCGGCTCAACGAGCTCTCGCAGATCGACCTGGCCAAGGTCGATTCCTACGAGCGCAAGAACGCGAACCGCAAGAGCGTGCTCGAAAAGGTCACGTCGCTGCGCGGCAACGAGCCGTGGCCCGGCTACGACGAGCTGACCGTCGACGAGGTCAAGACCGCGCTCGATACCGCCGACGAGAAGCGGGTTCGCGAGATTCGCGACTACGAGCGCCAGCACAAGGGCCGCCAGGGCGTGATCGACGCAGCGGATCGCGAGCTCGCCAAGGGCTGAGCGGCCTGCTTCCCGCGGAGCGCCGAGCCGGTCAGGGCGACCGATCGGCTAGCCGCCCGGTCGACGATGCTCAACCCACTCCGCCTCCCGCCAGCCCTCCTCGAGGCCGTCATGGCCCTGGCCGAGGCCGCGAGCCGCCTGCCCGAGGTCGCTGCGGCGCTCGACGAGCGCGCGAAGGGGGTTGAGAGCGATCTCGGGGCGATGCGCCGCTCCGTCGCGCAGCTCGGTCACGTTCGCCGGGCCGTCGAGCCGCTGGACGACCGCCTCGAGCAGGTCGGGCGCGAGCTCGGGCGCGTGCGCAAAGCGGTCGCACCGCTCGAGGAGCGACTCGTCGGGCTCGAGGAGCAGATGAGCACGATGGACGGGCGGTTGGGGGAGACCAATCGACTGCAGGGGGAGACGAACGAGGGCATCGATGCGATCGCCGAAGGCGTGGCTCCGCTCGAGGGCGGGATCGAGCGGATCCGCGGCAACACCGCGCCTCTGGACGACCGGCTGAACGGGCTGCAGGAGTCGCTGTCCGCGATGCAGGGGTCCTTATCCGCCATGCAGGAGGAGCTGACGGCGCTGCGAAGCGCCGCCGAGCCGCTCGCGAACGCGGCGGACCGGGTCGGTCGGCTGCGCGACCGTCTCCCCGGCGGGAGCTGACCGCAGGGCTCCGGCACCACCCGCAGCGACCGAGCTGGCGCCGCCGCACCGACAACCGGGGTTGGCCGACGACACAGACCGCCCGTCCCGAGAGTCCGGTCAAGAACCTGTACCTGGCCTCGGCGGCGGCTCATCCGGGCGGCGGCGTCCACGGCGCGCCCGGGGCGAACGCCGCGCGCGCGGCCCTGCGCTCACGGCGAGTCGCGCGGCGGGGTGATCGATCTCGGGCGCCGTGTCGACCGTAGAGGACAACATGGCGCGTAAGTCGGCCCACATCGACGTGCCGCTCGAGCTCGCATGGGAGGCGCTGGCCGACGGCTGGCGCTACAGCGACTGGGTGGTCGGCTCGCGCCACGTCCGCGACGTCGACGCTGACTGGCCTGCGCTTGGCACGAAGATCCACCACACCGTCGGAATCGGGCCGGTCTCCTGGAACGACGAGACCGAGGTCGTCGAGGTCGAGGAGCCACACCGCCTGCTGCTCGAGGCGCGCCTGCGTCCCTTCGGCACCGCCCGCGTCCAACTCGAGCTCGCCGGCCTTCGCGGCGGAACGCATCTGACCATGGACGAGAGGCCGGCCCGCGGGCCGTTGGCGCGCCCTCACAACTCGGCCTCTGAGCTTCTCCAGAAGGCTCGCAACGTCGAATCGCTGCGGCGCTTCAAGCGGGTGGCGGAGTCTCGAGCGAGGGCCTCCGGCCGGTCGCGCCGGCGCAGCGGCGAAGGCCAGGATCAGCAGGTCGGAGCGAAGCCCTGATGTCGCCTCGCCTCTTCGAGGGTTACTCACCCGACGAGCATCGCCCGTTGGGTGGTTACCTGCTGCTCAGCACCGCCTTTGAGGCTGCCCTCGCCGCCTTTGTGGCCGAGCACCGTCGCTCGGGGCGCGAGCTGCCGGAGCGCCTGAGCGCCGCCGACCTCGCCCTGCTCGCCGCCGCGACCCAGAAGCTGAGCCGCCTCATCGCCAAGGACCGGGTCACGAGCTTCGCGCGCGCTCCCTTCACGCGCTACACCGGCGAGGGCGGCCCCAGTGAGGTCACCGAGGAGGCGAGAGGCACCGGGCTCAGGCTCGCGATCGGGGAGCTTTTGCACTGCCCGTTCTGCCTTGGAGTGTGGGTGGGCGGGGGCTTTTTCGGGTCTTACCTGCGCCGCCCAAAGCAGACGCGCTGGGCCGCGGCGTTCTTCACCATGCTGGCGGCCTCCGACCTGCTCCAGCTCGCCTACACGGCGGCGCAGGAGCGCGCGTGACATGAGCCTGCTCCCCTTTCGCGGACAGCGAAGCCTGCGGGGCGCTCGTGTGCTGATCACGGGCGCCAGCAGTGGTATCGGAGTCGCGGCGGTTCAGGCCTTTGCGGCCGAGGGCGCCGACCTGGCGCTCGTGGCGCGCGGCGAGGAGGGTCTGCACCGCGCCGCCCGCCTGGTCGAGCCCACGGGCGTCGCCGCTCACGTCTTCCCGGCCGACGTCTCCGACCGAGAGGCGCTCGACGACGCGGTCGCCGGCGCCGCCGAGGCGCTCGGAGGGCTCGACGTGGTCGTGGTCAACGTGGCGGCCGTGGCGTTCGGGCCGTTCCGCGACGTTGAGCCCGAGGCCTTCGACCGCGTGACCGCGGTGACCTACACCGGGGCAGTGAACACCGTGCGCGCGGCGCTGCCCCACCTCGAGCGCTCGCACGGCACGATCGTCACCACCGGCTCGGCCAACGCCCGAGCGCCGCTTCCGACCTTCGCCGCCTACTCGGGTGCCAAGCACGCGCTCCGCGGCCTGCTCAACACCCTGGCCATCGAGTTTCGGGCCGACGGCGTTCCCGTGCAGATCGCGATCGTCCACCCGGGCGCGGTCGACACGCCGCTGTGGCGTCAGGTGACGAGTACCTCGGGCCGCCTCCCACGGACTCCGCCGCTGGCCATGCCCGCGGAGCAGGTCGCTCGCAAGCTCGTCGAGGCCGCGCGCGACCCCCGGGCCCTCGAGCGCTCGGCCGGGCTCGACAGCTCGGCCCTGCACTGGTTGTTCGAGCTGGCCCGGCCCGTGCCCGAGGCGATGCTCGTCGCGCTGCACCACTGGTACCGGGGCGGCCAGATCGAGGCGCCGTCGCCCGGCTCGTTGTGGCAGGGCATGGGCACCGGCGAGTCCTCCGGAGGTCTGCTGCGCCGCGACCTCCGAGGCCTGCTCGGGCTCGCTCGGCTGCCGTTGTCGCTCCTGCGCGGCACCGATCCCGAGAGCGACGTGATGGGAGCGCGAGCGGTCGCCGCGGCCCGGTCCGACGACCTCGACGAGCGCAGCCCCGAGGCGAGGTCAGCTTCGCAGTAGCGAGGTGGCGGGGACCTGGCCGGCCGGGAGAGTCGCTCCTCCCGGTCGATCCGCCGAAGCCGAGCGCTAGACCCGGTCGTGCAGGACCCGGCGCTCGACGGCGCCTCCGCGGCCCACCAGCACCTCGCTGACCAGCGCGGGCGCGAACAGTCCGTGGCCGACCACGCCGGGCGTCGCGTCGAGGCGCGCGGCCAGCTCGGCCGGATCCGCCAGATCGGCGGTGACCAGATCGGCGAGCACGCCGCCGTCGGGGCTCGGGGCCGCACCGTCGCGCACCCGAGCGCTCGCCAGCGCGCGCACCGTCGCCTCGAGCCCGAAGGCCAGCAGCTCGAGCGGCACCGGCGGCCGCAGCGCGTCGACCTCCTTCGATGCCTCGACCATGACCACGAAGCGCCGCGCGGCCGCGGCCACGATCTTCTCGCGCGTGTGCGCCCCGCCCGCGCCCTTGACCAGCCAGCCGCTCCGCGCGACCTGATCGGCTCCGTCGATGGCGAGGTCGAGCTCGTCGAGGCGGTCGAAGGGCTCGACGGTGAGGCCCACAGCCAGCGCCGCGCGCTCGGTTGCCGGCGAGGTGGCCACGCAGCGCAGCCGCAGGCGGCGGCGGGCGAGCGCAGGCAGCAGGTGTGCGACCGTCGTCCCGGTCCCGAGGCCGAGCCGGGCTCCCTCGGGCACGAGCTCGGCGGCGGCCTCGGCCACCGCTCGCTTATCGACGTCGCTCATGGCGGCGTCGCTCGCACGGGGCTCGACGCGCAAGCGCCTCCGAGCTCCTCAGTGACCGCTCCTGCTCAGGTGCCACCGGTGCGGAGCGATCAGCTCGTCGACCTCGGGCGGCCCCCAGCCGCCGGGCGCGTAGCGCCGCAGCGGCGGCGGATCGGCGAGCACGCCGTCGGAGACCTCCCACAACCGCTCCACGCCGCGCGCGGTGGTGAACAGCGTGCGGTCGCCGACCATCGCATCGTAGATGAGGCGCTCGTAGGCCTCGAGCGACTGCTCGTGCTTCTCGGCCGAGGCGAACGAGTAGGTGAGGTGGGCGTGCTCGACGGCCATCCCCGGACCGGGGGTCTTGGCCTGGAAGCCGAGCGAGAGGACCCCCGGGTCGCCCAGGTCGAAGCTGAGGTGGTTGGGGTCTGACTCCGCGACGCCCGAGCCGGTCGGGAACATGCGGGTGGGGGGATCGCGAAAGGCGATCGTGACCAGGCGCCGGCCCTCGGCCATCCGCTTGCCGGTGCGCAGGAAGAACGGCACGCCGGCCCAGCGCCAGTTGTCGACCCAGACCCGTACGGCGGCCAGCGTCTCGGTCTCCGAGTCCGCGGGAACGCACGGCTCGTCGCGGTAGCCCGAGTACTGGGCGCGGACCAGGTCGTCGGGCTCGAGCGTGCGCATGGCCTGGAACACCTTGTTCTTCTCGGCCACGAGCTCCTGCGCGTTCAGGGCCGTCGGCGGCTCCATGGCCACGAAGCCGAGCAGCTGGAAGAGGTGGGTGACGACCATGTCGCGGAAGGCGCCGGTGGCCTCGTAGAAGGCGGTGCGAGTGGTCAGCCCGAGCGTCTCGGGCACGTCGATCTGCACGTGCTCGATGTGCTCGCGGTTCCACACCGGCTCCCACATGCCGTTGGCGAAGCGCAGGGCGAGGATGTTCTGCACGGCCTCCTTGCCCAGGAAGTGGTCGATGCGGAAGACCTGCTCCTCGTCGAAGACATCGTGTAGGAGGGCGTTGAGCTCGCGGGCCGAGGCGAGGTCGCTTCCGAACGGCTTCTCGAGGACCACGCGTGAGTCCGGCGCCAGCCCGGCGCGGCCGATCTCGCGGACGATCGGCCCCATGGCCGCGGTTGGGATCGACAGGTAGTGCAGCCGGCGCAGCCGTCCGCCGGCGCGCCGCTCGGCGGCCTCGACGGCGGCGTCGAGCTGGCGCGGGCCGTCCGTGTCGGTGATCGTGTAGGAGAGCCGGCGCGCGAAGCGCTCCCACGCCTCCTCGTCGACGGTCACCCGGCCCGATTCCTCGACCGCCTTCCGGGCCAGCGCGCGCAGCTCGTCGTCGGTGTAGTTGCCGCGGGCGGTGGCGATGACCGCGAACTCGGGTGGCATGAGCCCGGCGACATCGAGGTGGTAGAGACCGGGCCAGAGCTTGCGCGTGGCGAGATCGCCGGTGGCGCCGAAGAGGACGATGACGTGGTCGGGCGGGACGGCGAGACGGCGCGCCTCGGCGGGCTCGACGTCGGGGGCAGCGACGGCCATCAGCCGCTGCGGGGCAGTCCGGGACGCTCGGCGTGGCCGCCGAACTGACTGCGCATGGCCGAGAGGAGCTGGTCCCCCCACTCCGCCTCGCCGCGCGAGGCGAAGCGCTCGAACAGCGCGGCGGCGAGCACGTGCACCGGCGCGCCGACGTCGATCGCCGCCTCGATCGTCCAGCGCCCCTCGCCCGAGTCGGAGACCCGACCGGCGAAGTCCTCGAGCCCCGGCGACTCGGCAAGTGCCGCGGCCGTGAGGTCGAGCAGCCACGAGGCGACGACAGAGCCGCGGCGCCATACCTCGGCGACCTCGCCGACGTCGATGTCGTAGCGGTAGGCCTCCGGTTCGCGCAGCGGCGCGGTCTCGGCGTCGGCCTCGGTCTCGCGGTTGCCCGCGTCGGCGCGATGGAGGAGGTTGAGCCCCTCGGCGTAGGCGGCCATCAGTCCGTACTCGATGCCGTTGTGGACCATCTTCACGAAGTGGCCCGCCCCGTGGGGGCCGCAGTGCAGGTAGCCCTCGTGGGCGGTGGAGCGGCCATCGTCGCGCTCGGGCGTGGCCTCCGCCGACGCGAACCCCGGGGCGAGGGAGCGGAAGATCGGGTCGAGGCGCTCGACGGGCTCGGGCTCGCCGCCGATCATCAGGCAGAAGCCGCGCTGGAGGCCGAAGACCCCGCCGCTCGTGCCCACGTCGACGTAGGCGATGCCGCGCGGGGCTAGCGCCTCGGCCCGTGCCACGTCGTCGCGGTAGAAGGAGTTGCCGCCGTCGACGATGGTGTCGCCGTGCTCGAGAACCTCGGCGAGGTCCTCGACGGTGCGTCCGGTGATCGCCGCCGGGACCATTACCCACACCGCGCGCGGGGCGCTCAGCGCCGCCGCGAGCTCGGCCGGTGAGCTCGCCGGGACCGCCCCCTCGTCCGCAAGCGCGGCGACCGCGTCGGGGTTGACGTCGAAGACCACGCACTCGTGGCCCTCGCGCATGAGGCGGCGCACGAGGTTGGCGCCCATCCGGCCCAGGCCGACCATGCCGAGCTGCATCAGTCGGAGCCTCCCACGATCACCCGGCGCAGGGTCTCGAGGCCGCTCCCGAGGTCGCTCAGGTGCACCCGTGCGGCGCGTCGACCGCGGCCCTCGAGCACGGCCAGGTCGCCGCGGGCCTGGGCGTCCTCGACGACCCCGAAGGTGTAGCTCGCGCCGGGGACCGGCACGTCGTCGGGGTGGTCGGCGGTGATCTGGAGGAAGACCCCGGAGCTCGGTCCGCCCTTGTAGGCCTGACCGGTCGAGTGCAGGAAGCGGGGCCCGAAGCCGTCGACGGTGGCGACGCGAGCACGGTCGCGTATGGCGCGGCGCATGTCCGCGAGTGCGGCCTCGTGCTCGGCGGTGCGCGGGAGGTAGGCGAGCAGGGCCACGTAGTCGCCCGCGCCGGCTCGATCCAGGTGCGCGCGCAGCGTCTCCTCCAGCGACCGCGTTGCCCCGAGGTCGGCGCGGTTGGCGGCGTCGGCGAAGAGGGCGAGGCCGTCCTCGCTGATCAGGGGGTCCTCGGCCGGGAGCTCGCCCGTGCGCTCGAACTCGTCGGTCAGCTCGCGCGTCGCTCCCTTGGAGGCCTCGACGTCGGGTTGGTCGAAGGGGTTGACCTCGAGGATCGAGCCGGCAACCGCGGTGGCGAGCTCCCAGCGGAAGATCTCCCCGCCGAGGTCGTAGCGATCGCGCAGGGTGAGGCGCACCACGGGATGGCCGGCGGCGGCGAGCGCCGCGATCGCGGTGTTCTGCTCGTCGTCGGGCTCCCCGTCGAGGCGAACGTGGACGAACACCCGATCCTCGCCGTAGGTCTCGGGCGGCCCGATGGGCTCGCGGGCCACCGGCACGATCCCCCGCCCCTGCTTGCCGGTCGACTCGGCCACGAGCTGCTCGAGCCACGCGCCGAGGTCGGCGATCGCGGGAGCGACGAGAAGCGTCAGCTTATCTCGGCCACGGGCGGCGGCGGAGCCGAGGGCCGCTCCGAGCACGAGGCCGGGGTTGTCGCGCGCGGGGACCTCGGGCGCGCAGGCGTGGGCCATCTCCGAGGCGCGGTCGAGCAGCGCGCGCACGTCCAGGCCCATGACGGCGGCCGGGACCATCCCGAAGTTCGAGAGCGCCGAGTAGCGCCCGCCGATCGAGGGCACACCGTGAGCCACATGGCGGAAGCCCCGCTCGTGGGCGAGCTGCTCGAGGTCCGAGCCTGGATCGGTCACCGCCACGAAGCGCCGGGGCGCCTCCTCGGCGCCGACGGCCTCCTGCACCCGCGCGGCGAAGTACTGCTCGAGGATCTTCGGCTCGAGCGTCGAGCCCGACTTGCTCGCGACGATGAACAGCGTGGAGTCGCGCGGTATCCGCTCCTCGGTGGCCCGGACCTGAGCGGGGTCGGTCGAGTCGAGCACCAGCAGCTCCGGCGCCCCGTCGACGCGGCCGAAGCTGCGGGCCAGCATCTCCGGCGCCAGCGACGAGCCGCCCATGCCGAGCAGCAGCGCGTGCGTGAAGCCTCCCTCGCGCCCGTCCCGGGCGATCGCCTCGAGGCGTTCGAAGTGCTCGAGCTGATCGTCGGCGATGCCGAGCCAGCCGAGCCAGCTCGCCTCGTCCCCGCCGGTCCAGAGCGTGGCGTCGCGCGACCACAGCCGCCGGACCTTGCCGCCGCCCTGCCACTCGTCGAGCACGGCATCGACCGCGCCGTGGAGCTCCTCGCCGAGCTCGAGCTCGGCCCGGCCGGCCGGGGCGGCCGGCTCGGGACCACACTGGTCGGCGATCGTGGCCAGCAGTTCCTCGAAGGGCTCGGCGAACTTCTCGAGCCCCTCGTCGAGGAGCTGTGCGGTGACGGCGTCGAGATCGACTCCGGCCTCGGGGAGGGCCTCGAGGACGAGACGGGCCCCGTCGAGGTCGCGCTCGAGGGTGTCCTCGACCACCCCGTGGTCGCGGAACGCATCCCAGGTCGCGGGTGGGATGGTGTCGACGGTCTCGGGGCCGATCAGCGCCTCGACGTACATCGTCTCGGAGTAGGCGGGGTCCTTGGTGCCGGTGCTCGCCCACAGCAGGCGCTGCGGCCGCCCGCCGCGCGCGGCCAGAGCGCCGAAGCGCTCCTCGGCGAAGAGCTCCCGCCAGCGCCCGTAGGTGAGCTTCGCGTTGGCGATCGCGGCGCGGCCGCGCAGGCCGCGGGCCGCCTCGTCGCCGCGCGCGTCGAGCTGGGCGTCGATCGCCGTGTCGATGCGGGAGACGAAGAAGCTGGCCACCGAGGCGACGCGACGCGGATCCCCCCCCGCGGCGACCAGGTCCTCGAGGCCGGCGAGGTAGGCCTCGGCCACCTCCTCCCAGCGCGAGCGCGCGAAGAGCAGGGTGACGTTGACGTTGATGCCGCGTCCGATCACCGCGCGGATCGCCGCCAGACCCTCCGCGGTGGCCGGGATCTTGACCATGAGGTTCGGTCGCTCGACCCGGGCCCACAGTCGCTCCGCCTCCGCCGTCGTCGCGTCGGTGTCGTGGGCCAACCGCGGCGAGACCTCGAGCGAGACGAATCCGTCGGCGCCGTCGGTCTGCTCGTAGACGGGGAGCAGCACGTCGGCGGCGGCGCGGATGTCGGCGATCGCCAGCTCCTCGTAGGCGTCGGCGGCCTCGACCGGCCCGCGGGCGCGGATCTCGGCCAGGGCCGCGTCGTAGTCGGTCGATCCGGTGATCGCCTTGGCGAAGATCGCCGGGTTCGAGGTCACCCCGCGCAGGCCGTCGGCCTCGACCATGCGGGCCAGCTCGCCGCTCTCGATCAGCGAGCGGCGGATGTTGTCGTACCACGGGCTCTGCCCGTGCTCGAGCAGCCGGCGCAGGGCGTTCACGCCGTCGTCTCCTCCGCCACGAGCTCCCGGGCGGCGTCGGCGATCGCGTCGGGAGTGAAGCCGAACTTCCCGGCCAGATTCTTGAGCGGCGCCGAGGCTCCGAAGGTGTGCATGGCGATGATCCGGCCCTCGAGCCCGACGTAGCGCTCCCACCCGAGCGCCGAGGCCTGCTCGACCGCGACGCGCGCACGCAGCTGGGGAGGGAGGACCTCGTCGCGGTAGGAGGCCGGCTGGCGGTCGAAGAGCTCCCACGAGGGCATGCTCACCACGCGCGCGCGGACGCCCTCGGCCACGAGCTCCTCGTGCGCGGCCACGCACAGCGAGACCTCGGAGCCGGTGGCGATGAGGACGACCTCGGGCTCGCCCTCGGGCGGGTCGGCGAGCACGTAGGCCCCGCGGCGCACCCCGGAGGCGCTCCCGTAGCGCGAGCGGTCGAGCGTCGGCAGGCTCTGGCGCGAGAGCACCAGGGCGACGGGACCGTGATGGAGCTCCATGATCGCGCGCCAGGCCTCGGCCACCTCGTTGGCATCGGCCGGGCGCAGATCGACCAGTCCGGGCACGGCCCGCAGCGAGGCGAGCTGCTCGACCGGCTGGTGGGTCGGCCCGTCCTCGCCCACGCCGATCGAGTCGTGCGTGAAGATCTGGATCACCGGGAGCTCCATGAGCGCCGAGAGCCGCAGCGCGCCGCGCTCGTAGTCCGAGAAGATCAGGAAGGTCGAGCCGTAGGGGCGGACCTTGACCAGCGACATGCCGTTCAGGACCGCCCCCATCGCATGCTCGCGGATCCCGAAGTGCAGGTTGCGCCCGCCGTGGTCGTCGGGGGAGAAGTCGCCGGCGCCGTCGAAGGTCAGGCGCGTCTTGGTCGAGGGAAAGAGGTCGGCGGCGCCGCCGAGCAGCCACGGTACGTTCTCCGCCAGGGCGTTGAGCACCTCGCCCGAGGACGCCCGCGTCGCCGTGCCCTTGGGGTCGGCGGGGAACTCGGGCAGCCCGTCGTCCCACCCCTCGGGCAGCTCGCGCCGTTGCATGCGCTCGACCTCGTCCGCGAGGTCGTCGTGCTCGGCGCGGTACTCCTCGAAGTCGGCCTCCCAGGCACGGCGCAGCTCGCCACCGTGCCCGCCGATGCGCCCGGCGACGTGCTCGCGGACGCCTTCGGGGACGTGGAAGTGCTCCTCCTCGGGCCAGCCGTAGAAGCGCTTCGTCGCGCGTACCTCGTCCTCGCCGAGCGGCTCGCCGTGCGCCTTCTCGGAGTCCTGGACCGCCGGGGAGCCGTACCCGATGTGCGAGTCGACGACGATCAGGGTCGGGCGGTCGCTCGTCGCCTTGAAGGTCTCGAGCGCGTTCGCGACCCGCTCGCGATCGTTGGCATCGCCCACGCGCAGGACGTTCCAGCCGTAGCCGAGGAAGCGCACGGCGACATCCTCCGAAAAGGCGAGGTCGGTGTGGCCCTCGATGGTGATCCGGTTGTTGTCGTAGAGCCAGCACAACCCGTCGAGGCGCAGGTGGCCGGCCAGCGACGCCGCCTCTCCGGAGATCCCCTCCATCATGTCGCCGTCGCCGCAAACGGCGTAGACGTCGAAGTCAAAGACCGTGTGGCCGTCGCGGTTGTAGCGCGCGGCCAGCCACTCGCGGGCCATGGCCATGCCGACGGTGGTGGCCACGCCCTGGCCGAGCGGTCCGGTCGTGGTCTCGACTCCCGAGGTCAGGCGGTACTCGGGGTGGCCCGGCGCCTTGGAGTCGGTCTGGCGGAAGCGCTCGATGTCCTCGAGGGTGACCGCCGGATCGCCCGGGATCTCGTAGTCGGGGTCGACGGCCTTGACGCCGGCGAGGAAGAGCAGCGAGTAGAGCAGCATCGAGGCGTGCCCGCTCGAGAGCACGAAGCGGTCGCGGTTGGGCCAGATCGGGTCGGCCGGGTCGAAGCGCAAATGGTTGACCCAGAGCTCGTAGGCCACCGGCGCGAGCGCCATCGGCGTTCCCGGGTGGCCCGACTCGGCCTTTTGGACCGCGTCCATGGAGAGCGTGCGCATCGTGGCGATGGCGAGCTCGTCCATGTCGTCGGTCACGCTGCGCACCCTAGACGGCTGGCTGGCGCCACTGCTCAAAGGCGGGGACGAGTTCACCGTCTCGCTAGGTCTTGCGAGCTGCGCCTCGAAGCTCCGAGGCCGCGGCGTCGTCGAGCAGCACGGTCACGGCGGCGGCGCCCTCCGCGACGCGACGGGCCGGCAGGTCGTCCCCTTGGGGGCCAAAGGCGCGGCGCACCGCTTCCGCCTTGTCGGCGCCCGCGACCAGGAAGACGGTCTCGCGAGCGGCGGTGAGCGCCGGCAGCGTGAGCGAGATCCGCGGCACGAAGGGCTCGAGCCCCGCTCGCTCGACCGCGACGACCCAGCGGTCGGTGACCTCGAGCGCCGGCGCGCCCGCGAAGAGCGAGGCGCAGTGGCCGTCGGACCCGAGCCCGAGCAGGAGCAGGTCGAACCGTGGAGCCAGCTCGTTCTCGAAGGCGCGGTGGAGCACGCGCTCGTAGCGCTCGGCGCCCGCGGCCGAACCGCGCTCGCCCTCGATTCGCTCGACCCTCGGCGCCGGATCGAGGCGCGCGATCAGCGAGTCGCGCGCGAGCGCGTAGTTCGACCGCTCGTCGTCCGGCGCTACGCAGCGCTCGTCGCCCCACCAGAGGGTGGCGTCGCCCCAGTCGCCGGGTAGCGCGGCGGCCTGCTCGTACGCGGCGCGCGGCGTCGAGCCGCCGGTGAGCGCGATATGGCCGCCGGCGTTCGCGGCGGCCGCCAGGCACCGAGCAGTCCCGGCGGCGGGATCGTCCAGCACGCGGACGTCGACCGTCATCGGCGCCGAGTCTGACACGGCGCGACGCCCACCCCGGCCCGATCCCAGCTCGGTACCGCTATGGGATGACCACTCAGATCGCGGTACGCCTTCCCGACGATGTCGTGGACTTCGTCGACTCGCTGGTATCCGAGGGGCAAGCGAGCAGTCGCGCCGCTGTGGTGAGGCGGGCGTTGGAACGTGAGCGCCGGCGAGCCCTCGCAGCCCGAGACGCGGCGATCCTGTCCCGGTCCGCCGACGATCCCGCCATGGACGGCCTCGTAGAGCATGTCGCTCACCTACCTCTAGACCTCGAGTAGGTGCGCCCGATCCACGCGGCCGAACTGGACAAGGCCCTGCCCGTCTTGTTGTTGACCCGTGAGCTCGTCCGGCCGCACCTGAGGCGAGTAACCGTGGTACCGATCACGACGACCGCACGCGGCCTGTCGACCGAACTGCCCGTCGGTCCTGCGAACGGCCTGGACCGCGACTGCGTCGTGAGCTGCGACAGCATCGTGACCGTCCCCTCCAGCGCGCTCGGCCGCCAGATCGGCGTCCTGCTGTCAACTCAGGAGGAGACCTGACCGCAGCGATCCACGCCGCCTTCGACCTCGCCTTAAGCCGTCGTCCGTAAGAGTCTGACAAGGCGGCTCGCCGTGCCATCGGGCAGGATGGGGGCGTGCTCGGCCTCCCCGACGGCGTCTCCGCCTGCCTCTTCGACCTCGACGGGGTGCTGACCCAGACCGCCAAGGTCCACGCCGCGGCCTGGAAGGAGATGTTCGACGCCTTCCTGCGCGAGCGCGCGGAGCGCACCGGCGAGCCGTTCGT
>CADCVU010000179.1 GCA_902806245.1 uncultured Solirubrobacterales bacterium | reverse complement strand
TCTGCTCGGTGGGGCAGTAGGTCGTCACGTGGTCCTTGAAGAACACGGCCTCGAGCGTCGTGCCGCAGCGCGGGCAGGCCTCGCCCTGGCGGGCGTGGACCCTGAGCGGCATCGGCGCCTTGTCGGGAAGCGTGTCGTCGACCACTCGCTCGTAGTGCTCGAGGGCGCCGCCGAGGACCTCGTCGCACGCGGAGTGCAACCCCTCGACCGCGGCGTCGTCGAGGTCGGCGCCCTGGCGGAAGGGCGAGAGCCGTGCGGTCCACAGGATCTCGTCGACCCACGAGCGGCCGATGCCGGCGATCGTCCGCTGGTCGCGCAGAAGCGGATGCAGGTGCCGCGGCTGGCGCACGAGCGCCGCGAGCTCCTCGAGCGGCGGCGGAGGCCATGCCTCGGGACCGAGCGTCGCGAGCGAATCGTCGGTCTCGAGATCCTCGAGGCGCAGGAGCTTCGCCCACGCGCGCTGCTGGGTCCCGAACTCGCGCAGGCGCAGCTCGCGGCCTTCCTCGAACGTCAGCCGCAGGCGCACGCGGCGGTCGCGCACCGAGGCCCTACCCTCGAAGACCCCGATCCGCCCCGCCGACATCAGGTGCACGAGCAGCGCGAGCTCTTCGTCGAACACGATGATCGGCATCTTCCCGGCGCGGCGCGCGCCGCTCACGCGCCGGCCAACGAGGTCCTCGAGCGGTGGGTCGAAGGTCCGCATGGTCACCACGCCCGGCGCCGCGGCGGCCTCCACGCGGGTGCCCGCCAGCGCCGCGCCGAGGCGGCGAACGGCGATCTCGACCTCGGGCAGCTCGGGCATGGTCGCCTAAGGCTAGGGCGGACCGGGCTCGAGAAGACGCGGGTCGATCGCGAGCCGGCGCAGCTCCTCCTCCGCGAGGGCGCGCCGGGTCGAGGCCGACTCGAGCTCCCAGGGTCGCTCGGTGAGCGCGGCCAGCCGCCGGTAGGAGACCGAGCCGAGCGCCCGGTCGGCGAGGAAGCGCTCGAGGTCGGCTACGTCCTCGCGCTCGCTCGACCGGACCAGGCGCCTCAGGGCGGTGGCCTCGTCCGTCCGAGCGGCGCGGGCCGGCGCGTAGGGCAGAACCAGGGTGAGGATCGGTATGGCAGCCACGACCGCGCCGATGAGGTAGGCGACCCGCTCGATCTCGTCGCGAGTGGCCTCGCCGCGGGCGACGATGTCGCGGCCGGCATCGCTCACCGCTCCTCCGGCCTCGTCGAGCGCTCCGCCGATCAGCGGGAGGTCGACGCTTCCGAGTGCCTCCCCAACCCCTCCCACCGCCCCGCCCACCGAGCGAAAGGCGACCGTCAGCTCGGTCAGGCCCCCTACGGTCTCGGCCACCGCGGCGCCGACGAGGATCCACACGACCGACCAGGCCAGCACGGCGAGGTCGAGCAACCACACCTTGCGTCCACTGGGCATTGTGAGCATCTCTGCTTCCTTTCCGAGGCGGGTCGGGAGCGCTCGCGTCATCGTGACGCCGGGTGCGGCCGTCATCCGCCCGGCCGTCGGGCCCGCTCTGATCCACTCGGACCGGCCGCGGGCCGAGCGCCGCGCGACCGTGCGGCCGAGCGTCGTGGTCCCCCGGGTCACGAGCCCCTCAGCCCGGATCCGGCCTCGGTCTGGCAAGGTGAGCGCCCGATGGCGGCCTTCCTGGAGAGCGCCGGCCGCCGACGAGCGAGCGACGGCCGGCGCACGTCGGTCATGCGCGCGGGCCTCGCGGTGCTCTGCCTCGCGAGCCTCTCGACGGGGGCCTGGGCCTTCCTCGCGCCGCGCTCCTTCTACGCGGACTTCCCCGGCGCCGGCCGGACTTGGGTCTCGCTGCTGCCGCCGTTCAACGAGCACCTGACCACCGACGTCGGCGGCTTCTACCTGGCCTTTGCCCTGCTCTTCGGCTGGGCCGCGATCACGCTGGCGCGGTCCCTCCTCAGCGCGTTGCTGACCGCGTACGTGATCTCCTCGGTACTCCACCTCGGGTACCACCTCGCCCACCTAGACGGCTACTCGGCGCTCGACAAGGTCGGGCAGACGCTGACCTTCGCGGTTCTCATCGCCATCGCCCTGGCCGTGCTCGTGCTCTCCGTGCGGCGACCCGCCGGTCTGCGCCGGCGCTGAGCCCGCTCGCTCTAATCTCTGCGGGATGAGGATCTCGGTGGCCGCCGACGAGCGCACGGGCGTGGCCGAGCGGGTGGTCGAGGAGCTCCGCCGCCGCGGTCACGAGCCGCTCCTGCACGGCGCCCTGGCCGACGGCGAGCGCGACGACTGGGCGTGGGCCAGCGAGGCCGCGGCCCGCGATGTCGCCGACGGTTCCGCGGACCAGGCCATCGTCTGCTGCTGGACGGGCACCGGCGCCTCGATCGCCGCGAACAAGGTGACCGGGGTGCGCGCCGCCCTGTGCGCCGACGCGGAGACCGCCCGGGGCGCGCGGCGCTGGAACGACGCGAACGCCCTGGCACTCTCGCTGCGAACCACTAGCGAGGCGCTGCTCGGCGAGATGCTCGACGCCTGGTTCGACGCCGATCCGAGCGACGAGAGCGACGACCTCGCGAACGTTCGCCACCTCGAGCAGATCGCGGTCGAGAGCTGACCATCCGCGCGGGCCGTCCGCGTGCAAGGATGCGCCGCCGATGAGCCCCGCCGACATCGTCGACACCGCCGAGGACGCCGCCGCTCAGGACCGCCAGCCGCTCATCGTCCGCCGCCCGCTCGAGGCCTTCCTCGACGGTCACGGGCTCGGCGAGGGAGAGATCGAGGCCGAGCGGATCGGTGAGGGGCACTCCAACCTGACCTTCCTGATCCGCCGCGGCGGCGAGGAGTTCGTCCTGCGCCGCCCGCCGCGACCGCCGCTGCCGCCCTCCGCGCACGACGTCCTGCGCGAGGCGCGGGTCCTCCGCGCCATCGAGGCCACCGAGGCCCGAGTCCCCGAGGTGCTGCTGACCTCCGAGGACGGAGAGCACGGCGAGGACATCCTCGGCGTGCCGTTCTACCTCATGCCCTACATCGAGGGCGAGGTCATCACCACCACTGTGCCCGGACCTCTCGACTCCCCGCCCGAACGCGAGGCGATCGCCCACGAGCTCATCGACGCGCTCGTCGAGGTCCACGCGATCGACCCCTTCGAGCACGGGCTCGAGGGCTTCGGCAAGCCGACCGGCTACCTCGAGCGCCAGCTCCGGCGCTTCACCGGGCTGTGGGAGCACAACCGGACCCGCGAGGTGCCCGAGATCGAGCAGACCACCGAGTGGCTCCAGCGCAACCTCCCCGAGTCCCCGCCCGCGACCATCGTCCACGGCGACTTCCGGCTCGGCAACGCCATGTACGCGCCCGAGGCGCCGGCGCGGCTCCTCGCGCTGTTCGACTGGGAGCTCTCGACGATCGGCGATCCGCTGGCCGACGTCGGCTACCTGACCGCCACCTACGCCCAGCACGACGACCCCGAGAACCTGTTCACCCAGACGTTGTCCCAGGTCACCGCGCTCGAGGGCTTTCCGAGCCGGGACGAGCTGGTGGCCCGCTACGAGGAGCGCACGGGGCGCTCTATAGCCGATCTGCGCTGGTACCAGGCACTTGCGCTGTGGAAGTCGGCGGTCTTCCTCGAGGGCAACTACAAGCGCTTCGTCCAGGGCGCCAGCGACGACGAGTTCTACCGGCTCATGGAGCGCGGGATCCCCGAGCTTGCCCGGGCCGCGCTCGAGGTCACCCGCCAGCCCGCCCCGCGCACGTGAAGGGACTGCTCGTCGACTTCGGCGGCGTCCTGACCACGAACGTCTTCGAGTCGTTCCGCGCGTTCTGCGAGCGCGAGGGGATCGACCCGAACGAGGTCAGGCGCCTCTTCCGCGAGGACCCGCAGGCGCTCGCGGAGCTGCGGCGCCTCGAGCGCGGCGAGCTCACCGAGGACCAGTTCGCCGAGCGCTTCGGGCCGCTGCTTGGGGTCGAGGACACCGAAGGTCTGGTCGACCGGCTGTTCGCGGGCATGCAGGCCGACGAGGCGATGATCGATGCGGTGCGCACGGCGCGGCGAGCCGGCGTGCGCACGGGGCTGATCTCGAACTCGTGGGGCGCCGGTCGCTACGACCGCTCCACCTTCGCCGAGCTCTTCGACGGCGTGGTCATCTCCGGTGAGGTCGGACTGAACAAGCCGGACGCCGCGATCTACGAGCTCGGCGCAGAGCGGGTCGGGCTCTCGCCCGCGGAGTGCGTGTTCGTCGACGACCTGCGCGAGAACTGCGAGGGCGCCGAGGCCGTGGGCATGACCGCGGTGCTGCACCGCGGGGCCGAGGGCACGGTGGTCGAGCTCGAGCGCCTGCTGGGCGTCGAGCTCGCGTAGGCGCCGGCAACCGGCGTTCTCGCACCGAGGAGGGCGGCGCAGCCGGCTCAGCCCGCCCCGGTCGCGATCAACACCACTCCCGCGAGGGCGACCACCGCCCCGAGCTGCTGCAAGCGCGCGATGCGCTCGCCCAGCACGATTCGGGCGAGGGCCACGGTCACCACGGGATAGAGCGAGGCCAGCACTCCGACCAGGCTGACCAGCCCGGTCGTCGTGGCGACGGCGATCAGGCCGTTGGCGGTGGTCTCGAGTAGGCCGACCGCGACCGCCGGCGCCGCGTCTTTTAGACCGGCCGGCGGCCGCGCACGCAGGACCAGCGCCGCGAGCGCGATCAGCGCCAGCGACACGACCCGGTTGCTCAGTACCGCCCAGCCGGCGTCGCCCTCGCTCGCCGCGTCGATGGCCACCAGGAAGCTCCCGAGGCCCACCGCCGCCACTAGCGCGAGCGGCGCTCCGCGAGCGAGCTGGGCCCCGGAGCGCCTGCGCGCCGCGCCGGCGGTGGGCTCGGCCGGCCCGTGCTCGCGGGCCGCGAGCACCACTCCCACGATCGCGAGCACGGCTCCGGCGATCTGGAGCGCGGTCGGGCGCTCGCCGCCCGCGAGCCCGAAGATCACCGGCACGGCGGCCCCGGTCGCAGCGATCGGGGCCACCACGCTCATCGAGCCGACCGCGAGGCCGCGGTAGAACGCGGCGAGTCCGATCGAACCAACCACGGCCGAGAGCGCGCCAAAGCCGAGGTAGGCGACGGGCGGCGGCCCGCTGCCCCGCACCGCGACGACGGCGCCCGCGAGCAGGAGGCCCGTGACCACGGCGACGAGCATCACGGTGGCTACCGGCAGGGTCCTACTCTTGAGCCCGGCGACGAAGTCGGCGACTCCCCAGGCCAGGGAGGAGCAGAGGGCGAGAGCGAGGGCGGCCACGAGGCCGGGGATGCTCGCAGCGAGCCGGGGCATCTCAGAGCCGCAGACCGGGTAACTTCCCGCTGAGCCGAACGAGGGAGGCAAGGCATGTCGACGACGCAGAAGGGGTCGCAGGGGCAGTCGGGGGACCAGTCCGAGGAGCGCGACGGAGCGCAGCACCAGGAGGTCGAGGCGGAGGCGCGGCGCAAGGCCGAAAGCGGCGACGAGCCTCGTAACGAGGAACGAGCGGACGAGCAGGACGGCCCGCAGGCGGAGGGCGCCAGCGAGGCGAGGGCCGGCGAGGGCGAGCAGGAGAGCGACGACTCGGCGGGGACCGAGCGCGGCGACTCAGGCGACGACCAAGAGGACGGAGCACGGTCCGAGGCGCAGGACGGTGGAGAAGCACGGTCACAGGCCGACGCGCAGTCGCACGACGGCGACGAGGCGGAGTCGCAGGACGACAGCGAGGCGAAGGCCGAGGACGGCGCCGAGTCGAAGTCGCAGGACGACAGCCAGGCCGAGTGCGCGGACTCCGGCGCCGAGGCCGACTCCGACGATCAGGCCTCCGACGACGGCGGCGACCGCGAGGAGACCGCCGCCGACCGCAGCACGCGCGCCAAGACGCTGGCCGAGATGATCGCCAGCACCAAGAACAACTCGGGCATCGCGCTCAAGTTCAAGACCGCTGACGGCGAGTGGGACGAGGTCTCCTACAAGGAGCTGGCCGACAACGTCCAGACCGTCGCCAAGGGGCTGATCGGGCTCGGGATCGAGCACGGCGACCGTGTGGCCATCTTCTCGGACACGCGCCCCGATTGGACGCTGTGCGACCTGGCCACGATCTGCACCGGTGCCGTCGTCGCGCCCATCTACCAGACGAGCTCGGCCGACGAGGCTCGCCACGTGCTCTCCGACTCGGAGTCGAAGCTCGTGTTCTGCGAGACCTCCGACATGGTCGACAAGGTCGAGGAGGTCCGAGACGACTGCCCTTCCCTCGAGCACATCGTCGTGATCGAGGGCGACCGCGAGGGCGCCATGTCGCTCAACGACCTGAGAGAGAAGGGCGAGGAGATCGACGACGAGCAGTTCGATGAGCGCGTCGAGGGCGTCTCGCCGGACGACCTGTTCACGATCGTCTACACCTCCGGCACGACCGGCCCGCCCAAGGGCTGCCTGCTGACGCACGGCAACTACCGAGCCAACATCGAGCAGTGCGAGTCCGCGGCCGACTGGGGCGAGGCCCCGACGCTGCTGCTGTTCCTGCCGCTCGCCCACGTGCTCACCCGCATCCTCCAGATGGTGATTCTCGACGTCGGCGGCACGCTGGCCTACTGGGAGCAGGACAAGGACAAGATCATCGACAACCTTCAGGAGGTCGAGCCGACGCACTTCAGCGCGGTGCCGCGGATCTTCGAGAAGATCTACGGGCGGGCCACGGCCGAGGCCACCGGCCTCAAGGGCAAGGCGTTCTGGAAGGCCGTGGACATCGGCCGCCGCACGCGCGAGGACGAACGGGCCGGCAAGCAGTCGAACCCCATCCTTCAGACGGAGTACCTCCAGGCCGACAAGCACGTCCTCTCGAAGGTGCGCAACCTGTTCGGCGGAAACCTACAGTTCGCGGCCACCGGCGCCGCGCCGGTCCAGAAGGAGATGCTCGAGTTCTTCGACGCCTGTGGGGTGCTCGTGCTCGAGGGCTACGGGGCCACCGAGACCTCGGCGGTGGCCACCATCAACCGGCCCGACGACTTCAAGTTCGGCACGGTCGGCAAGCCGCTGCCGGGCTCGGAGGTGAAGATCGGCGAGGAGGACGGCGAGATCCTCATCCGCGGTCCGCACGTCTTCCAGGGCTACCACGGGATGGAGGAGGAGACCAAGGAGGATCTCGACGAGGAGGGCTGGTACCACACCGGCGACATCGGCGAGCTCGACGACGACAACTTCCTCTCCATCACCGGGCGCAAGAAGGACATCATCGTCACCTCATCGGGCAAGAACATCGCTTCGGGCTACATCGAGAACAAGATCGCCGCGAGCCGCTGGGTCTCGCACGCGGTCGTCTACGGCGACGACAAGCCCTACCTCGTCGCCCTCGTGACCCTCGACCAGGAGGAGCGCGACGCGCTGCTCGAGGAGGCGGGCTCGAGCGACGGCGACGGCATCGCCAACGACGAGAGCGTGCGCAAGGAGGTCCAAAAGGCGATCGACGCCGCCAACGAGGACCTCGCGCAGGTCGAGCAGATAAAGAGGTTCACGATCGTCGACCGCGAGCTCTCACAGGAGGAAGGGGAGATCACCCCGACCATGAAGGTCAAGCGCAACGTCGTCTACGAGAACTACGAGAGCGAGTTCGAGGGGTTGTACGACGACGACGAAAAGGGCGGCGGCTAGACCGCCAGCGCCTACGGCCGGTTGCGCCCGAGTCGGTCATGGGCGTCGACCCACTCCTCGGCGACGACCGCCGCGCCGAGCGAGAGCTCCCCGCAGAGCACCGTCGCGGCCATGATCTCCGCGAGCTTGCGCACCCTGCCCTTGCCGTAGCAACCGAGCAGGTCGAGGCACTCGCGCTGAGTCGGCAGGCCGGTGCCGCCCCCGTAGGTCGCCACGATCATCGAGGGGATGGTGATCGAGTGGTAGTAGTCGCCGTCGGGCAGGAGCTCCGCGTAGACCATCGCGGTCGAGGACTCGGCGATGTTGGCCGCGTCCTGACCGGTGGCGATGAACATCGCCGCGAGCGCGTTCGCCGAGTGCGAGCCGTTGTTGATCACGCCCGACATCAGGCCGCCGAGGTTGCTGACCTGGCGCGCTCGGTAGATGAGCTCGGGGCGCGTGTTGAGGTGGCGCTCGACCATCTCCGACGGTAGCGTCACCTCGGCCACGACCCGCTTCCCTCTGGTGTGCAGGGTGTTGACCTGCGAGGCCTTCTTGTCGGTGGCGAAGTTCGCCTCGAGCTGGAAGTAGCGCACGGGCTCGTACGACTGGCGGATCCACTCGCAGGCGGCGGCGGTGGCCTTGCCGGTCATGTTCTGACCCGCCGCGTCGCCGCTCGTGTAGTTGAAGCGCAGGTAGACGAAGCGGCTCGCCGTGTACTGCTCGACGTTGCGCAGCTTCCCGATCGTCGTCGAGGCCTCGGCGTGCTCCCGAATCGCCTCCGTGTTCTCCTCGACCCAGGCGGAGAAGTCGCGCGCCTCGCGGGCCGAGTCGAAGCCGAACGCGGGCGCGCGCTGCATGGCGTCGTCGATCACGGTCACCGTGACCCCGCCCGCCTCGCGCGTGAGCTTCATGCCGCGGTTGTACGAGGCGACCAGGGTGCCCTCGGCCGTGGCCATCGGCACGTAGAAGTCGCCTTCGGCGTGCTCGCCGTTGACCTGCAGCGGACCGGCGATCCCCAGCGGCACCTGCGCGGCGCCCGTAAAGTGCTCGACGTTCCCGATCGTCTCCGACGGCTCGAACGAGTAGCTGCCGAGATGCCTGAGCTCACCCTCGCTGCGCTCGCGCAGGAACTCGAGCCGCGCGTCGGCGGCGTCGCGGGTGTAGTCGTCGTCCTCGTTGCGCGGGATCTTGGTGCTCAAGCCCTTCTCCTCTCCGTTCGTGGCGATGCTCTCACGTCGCGCGACGAGGCGCGATCGAGGGTGCGGGAACCTCCGACACGGCCAGCCCCTGTGTAACCTGACCGGCGATGGGGTCCAGGGGGATAACACCGGTGCTGGTGGCCGTCTTCGCGCTCATGGGCGCCCTCGCGCCGTCCGCCTTCGCTCAGAGCAGCATCTCGCGCCCACCACCGCCGCCGGAGGCGAACGACGACTGCAGGCCCGGTCAGGACCGCACACCGGTCGTCCTCGTGCACGGCACGTTCTCGAACCGCGGTCAGTTCAACAAGTTCTCGCCCCAGCTCGAAGCCTCCGGCCACTGCGTGTTCGCCCTCAACTACGGCTGCAGCGGTCCGACGTTCAGCTGCGGTCGCGGGCCGATCGAGCGCTCGGCGCGCCAGCTGCGTGACTTCGTGAACGGCAAGGTCCTCCCTCAGAGCCGCTCGGGCAAGGTCTCGATCCTCGGGCACTCCCAGGGCGGCCTGATGCCGCGCTTCTACATCAAGTTCCTCGGGGGCCGCACGAAGGTCAAGGACATGGTGAGCATCTCGGCGTCGAACCACGGGACCGACAACCCGCTCGCTCCGTTCTCTCGGGAGTGCCCTGCGTGCCTCCAGCAGTCCCCGTACATGAACGACTTCACCAAGCGGATCAACAACCCCGACGAGACCATCGGGGCGATCGACTACACGCAGATCCAGACCCGGTTCGACGACGTGGTCTTCCCGTACTTCTCGGCCTTCCTGGCCGACGACCCCGCCACCAACTACAACGGCCCGCGGACCCGGCGGCTGAACGGTCCGCGGACCGCCAACGTCTGCCTGCAGGACCGCTTCGTCGCGAACACCGACGACCACCTCTCGATCACCTTCAGCGATCAGGCCCTGGCCGTGATTCGCGAGGCGCTCGATCGCGACGGGCCGGCTCGCGTCGTGCGGCCCGACTCGATCTGCGCGAAGCTCGGCGGCGATCCGGGAGGCGGCGGCGGCGGCCCGGACGGCAGCGGCGAAGGCTCGAACGACCGCCCGGGCTGCACGATCACCGGCACCTCCGGCAACGACGTCCTCCGCGGCACTTCCGGCGACGACGTAATCTGCGCCGGTTCGGGCACCGACGTCGTCCGTGGCGGCGGCGGTGACGACACCGTCTTCGGCGGCGGCGGCGGCGACACGCTCCGCGGAGACTCAGGCTCGGATCGCCTGTTCGGGGAGTCCGGCGGCGATGCCGTCAACTCGAGCGACCGAGTGCGCGGCAACGACTCGGTCAACGGCGGCGCGGATCACGACGCCTGCAACGGCGACTTCGGCGACGGCCAGGCGAGCTGCCCGTAGGCGGCCCGCCTGCGCCCGCCGGCGCGGGCTTCGCCCTGGTCAGCCGCCCTCGAGCTCCGCGTTCACGCTGATCTCGACGTTGCCGCGCATGGCGTTGGAGATCGGGCACGCCTGCTCGGCCTCCTTGGCCGCCTTCTCGAAGCCCTCGGCATCGAGTCCGGGCACCCGGCCCCTGACGGTCAGATCCGAGCGCGTGACCTCGTAACCGCCACCCGAGGCCTCGGCCAGGGCGACCTCGGCGCTGGCGTCCAGCGACTCGGGCGGGTTGCCCGCCTGGGTCAGCGTCATCGACAGAGCCATCGCGTAGCACCCGGCGTGCGAGGCGGCAATGAGCTCCTCGGGGCTGGTCTGGCCGCCCGTGTCCTCGGAGGAGCGTGTGGGCAGGCTGACGGGCAGGCTCCCGCCGGCGCCGCTCGAGGCGAGGTCGATGTTGCCACTGCCCTGGCGTATGTCGCCCTCCCAGTGCACGTTCGCGTTGCGCGTGACCTCGGCCATGGTCTCGTTCCTCTCGTCGGCTTGGTTGCGACCTCTTCCCTACCCCGGCGCGACAGCGGCGACGCGCCAAGGCGGCGAGGTTCACGTGGCCTCCGCCCAGCCGCGGCTCGCTCGCCGCGCCGAGGCGGAGCAGCCTTAGGCCTTCCGCCGCTTCCCGCGCCCGTAGAGCAGCTTGATGGCCGTGCCGATGACCTTCGTCGTCCGCTTCTCGTGGGGGAAGAACAGCGGCGACTTCCTGGGCGCGAAGCGGGTCACGAGGATGTTGTGCGGGTGGCAGTACTTCTGGATCCCCGTCGCCCCGTGGCGGGCCCCGATGCCCGACTGCTTGATCCCGCCGATCGGCACCTCGGTGGCGAAGTAGTTGGTCATGCAGTCGTTGACCACGGTCGCGCCGGCGTCGATCCGCCGAGCGATCGCCTCGCCCTTCGCCCGGTCCCGGGTGAACACGCTCGAGTCGAGCCCGAACTCCGAGTCGTTGGCGAGGCGGAT
>CADCVU010000178.1 GCA_902806245.1 uncultured Solirubrobacterales bacterium | reverse complement strand
TACCTGTTCGACGACCGCGGCGCCGACACGCTCGAGGGCTCGGCCGGCCAGCGCGACTCGAACGCCAACTTCTCGCCCACCAGCGGCAACCTCTTCTACCCGAGCGCCGAGCGCTTCGCCCAGAACGCCGCCGACCTCGTCGAGCTCCGGGTCAAGCCCACCCGGGGCGCGGTCCTCTACCGGGTCACCCTCAACACCGTCAGGGACGACGGCGCCGCGATCGTCGGCATCGGCATCGACACCGATCGAAGCGGCGGCGAGAAGGTCGCCTGGCCCGCCGGGGCCGGCGTCTCCTCCCCCGGGCTCGACCGCTTCGTCACGGCGTGGGGCACCGGCGGGCGGGTCTACCGCCGCGACCCGACGAGCGGCGAGCTCAAACCGGAGCGCTCGCTCGACGGCGACCAGGTCACGATCAGCCGCCGCACGAACCAGATGACCATCCGCGTCCCCCGCTCGGTCATGAACCCGGGCCGGGCGACCTGGCGCTACTCCGCGGGCGCCGGACTCCGGTCGGAGGCCAACGGCTTCAAGGCGGTCCGCCAGGGCTCGGCGACGGCGACCGAGCCCGGCTCGGGCGACCCGACCGAGGGCGCTCCCGGCGTGTTCAACCTAGCCTTCCGCTTCGACGAGCCGCTCTCGAGCCGGCCGAATCCCCGCTACGGGCAGAACGTCGGGCTCGGCAACTGGTTCGAGACCAAGCAGGCCGCGCGGCTCAAGCGCTCGACTCCGCTCTCCACGCCGTCGACCGCGGGCTTCCACGCCGACGTCGACTTCGCCCGCCTCGCCGACGGGGCCGACGGCGCCCTCCACGCCCCGCGCCAGAACCAGGCCCGCATCATGTCCTCGTCGCTCGACGTGGCAGAGGGCTTCAAGGACGGCTTCCCCTCCTACGGGGGTCGCCTGCAGCCGTACTTCCTGCGGGTCCCGCCCACGAGCGCCCCCAGCCGCCCCCGCGGCCTGACCTTCGCCCTGCACTCCCTCGGAGCGACCTACACCCAATACGGGGTCTTCAGTCCGAACCAGCTGCGCCAGTTCGGCAACGAGCGTGGGAACCTCGTGGCCACGCCGCTCGGGCGCGGGGCCAACGGCTGGTACATCGACGAGGGCGAGGTCGACTTCTTCGAGGTCTGGCGCGACGTGGCTCGCAACTTCCGCCTCGACTCCGAGCGGGTGGCGCTGACCGGCTACTCGATGGGTGGCTACGGCACCTACCGCCTCGGCGTGCTCTACCCCGACCTGTTCGGCCGCGCCTTCACCACCGTCGGTCCGCCCGCGCGCGGCGGCTGGGTCCCTCCCGCCCCGCCCTTCGATCCCGAGTCCGGGCGCAGCACCCAGGACACCAACTCCAACCGCCTGCTCGAGAACGCGCGCTGGGTCCCCTACATGAACTGGGTGGCGCTCATGGACGAGCTCGTGCCCTACCCCGGGCCGCGCGCCCAGCAGCGGCGCTTCGACCGCCTCGGCCTGCGCAGCCAGCTGTGGACGTTCCCCGGCGAGCACTTCACGCTGGCCGTCCTCGACCAGTGGGAGGCGGCGAGGGACTTCCTCGGCCGTTCGAAGGTGAAGCGCGCCCCCAGTCGCGTCAACTACGCGCTCATGCCCGCGACCTCCCGCAGGACCCTGGGCCTGGTGCACGACCATGCCTACTGGGTCTCGGGCCTGAGCGCTCGCGACCGTCGCGGCGATCCGGGAACGAAGCCCGCCCGGGCCGAGATCGACGCCAGCAGCCGTGCCTTCGGCCAGGCGGCGGCGCCGCGCACGGCTCCGGTCGTCTCCGCCGGCGGCGCTCGACCGGCGCCGAGCACGGTCGAGGGGACGCGCTGGACCGGTATACCGGCGCAGCGTCGCGAGAACCTGCTCTCCGTCCGGCTCAACAACCTGGCCCGGGCGGCGATAGACGGGCGCCGGGCGCGGCTCAGCGCCTCGCGCCGGCTGCGCGTGCGCATCGACTCCGACGGGGAGGGCACGATGCGCCTGAACCTTCCGCTGCGCGCCGGCACGCGCGCGCGGCGCACCGACGGACCGCCGGCACCGGGGCCCGCGCGCGAGGTCACGCTCGACCGTGCCGGCGCCACCTTCCGCACCGCCAGGGGCTCGCGCACCTACGAGATCACGCCCCCGAGGTAGCCCGGCTCGCCCGGGGCCTCCTCTCCGAGCGCCTAGAATGCCCAGCCCGGGCGGCGCCTCGCGCCTGCCTTGCCCGGGCCGTTAGCTCAATTGGCAGAGCAGGGGACTCTTAATCCCAAGGTTGTAGGTTCGATTCCTACACGGCCCACTCGGACCGTCCGTCGCCCGCGGCTGCGAAGCCACGACCCGTTGCGATGCGCGCCGGTCGAGGGCAACGACAAAGGCGAGGCCGCCGCCGCGACGGAGTAGCGTGCAGCACCCGCCGCCCCATGACCGACCAGCCCTCGCCCGCCACCGTCGCCGCCTCCGGCGAGCTCGCCTGCCTCGACGGGGCGATCGCGCCCGCCGCCGACACCGTGATCTCCGTCCTCGACGACGGATTCATCCGCGGCGACGGCGTCTTCGAGGTCATCCGCGTCTACGACGGTCGCCCCTTCGCCCTGGCCGATCACCTCGACCGGCTCGAGCGCTCGGCCGCGAACCTCCTGCTCGGCGACGGGATCCCGAGTGAGGAGCTCGAGGACGAGAGCCGTGCGGTGCTCTCCGCCCGCGGCGGGACCGCCTTTGACGGATGCTTGCGGCTCGTCTTGACCCGGGGCGGCCGGCGCCTGCTCCTGACCGAGCCGCTCCCGCCCTCCCCGGAGCGCCCGCGGCTCGGCTTCGTCACCTACGCGCCGACCCGCGTGCTCGACGGCATCAAGTCGCTGTCCTACGCGGCCAACATGCTCGCGAGCCGCCAGGCCCGCGCGCGCGGCTTCGACGAGGCGTTGATGGTCACCCCGCACGGGCGCGTGCTCGAGGCGCCGACCGCGTCGATCTTCTGGGTCGACGACGACGGAACGCTCTGCACGCCGCCTCTCGACGACCACATCCTGGCCTCGATCACCCGCGAGCGGCTCTTGCGCCTGGTCGAGGTCACCGAGCGGCCGCTCGCGAGCGACGTGCTCCTGCACGCCTCCGAGGCCTTTCTCGCCTCGACCACGCGCGAGGTCCAGCCGCTCGGAGGGGTCGAGGAGCGTTCGTTTGGCGAGCCGGGCGAGGTGACTCGGACGGCCGCCGCCGCGCTGCGCGAGCACATCGAGGCCGAGCTCGCCGGGGCCTGACCAACGCCCGCGCGGCGTCGCTTCCAACCGCTCGCTCGTCCCTCGTGCGGATCACCACCGTAATCGGCAATCGTCCCCAGTTCGTCAAGGCCGCGGCGGTCTCCGGCCGGATCCGCGAGATCGGGTCGGAGACGACGATCCACACCGGCCAGCACTACGACGACGAGCTCTCGGCGATCTTCTTCACGGAGCTCGGCATCCCCGCGCCGGAGGTCCAGCTCGGCATCGGCTCGGGCTCGAACACCGATCAGACCGCGCGCATGCTGGCGGCCCTCGGCCCGGAGCTCGAGCGCGAGCGCCCCGATCTCGTGCTCGTCTACGGCGACACCAACTCGACGCTGGCCGGCGCGCTCGCGGGCGCCCAGGCCGGCGTGGCGGTGGCCCACGTCGAGGCCGGTATGCGCTCCTTCGACCGGCGGATGCCTGAGGAGCTCAACCGCGTGCTCACCGACCACGCGAGCGACCTGCTCCTGTGCTCGACGCCGGTCGCAGTCGACAACCTGCGCCGAGAGGCGGTCGCCGGGGAGGTCGAGCTCGTCGGCGACGTGATGGCCGACGTCGCGCTCGCCTTTGCGCCGGTGGCATCAGAGCGCTCGCGCGCGCTGGTCGAGCACCGCGTCGAGGAGGGCGACTACGTGCTCGTGACCGCCCACCGCGCCGGCAACGTCGACGATCCCGCGCGGCTCGAGCACCTGGTCGAGATCCTCGAGGCCGTGCCCCACGATGTCGTCTTCGCGGTCCACCCCCGTACCCGCGCGCGTCTCGAGGCCGTCCCGGAGCTGCGCGACCGCCTCGAGCGAGCGCCCCACCTGCGGCTCGCGCGGCCGCTCGGCTACCTCGACTTCCTGCGGCTGCTGACCGGCGCCCGCGCGCTGCTCACCGACTCCGGTGGCGCCCAGAAGGAGGCCTACGTGCTCGGCGTCCCGTGCGTGACCCTGCGGGACCGAACCGAGTGGGTGGAGACCGTCGAGGCCGGCTGGAACACGCTGGTCGACCTCGAGGTCGCGGCCGCGCTGGGCGCGCTCGAGCGCCCTGCGCCCTCGGCCGAGCGGCCGCAGCTCTACGGCGGCGGCCACGCCGGCGAGCGCGTGCGCGACCTCCTCGCCGCCTACACTGCGGCGCCATGACGAGCGGCGCACCCGGCGGCTCCCCGATCCGCGTCGGGGTCGTGGGCCTCGGGTACTGGGGGCCGAACCTCGCGCGCAACTTCGACCGCCTACCCGGCGCCGAGCTGCGCTGGATCTGCGACGGGTCCGGGGCCGCGCGCGAGCGGGTGGCGCCGCAGCTGCCCGGCGTGCGCGTGAGTGCCGAGCTCGACGAGCTGCTGGGCGACCCCGAGCTCGATGCCGTGGTCTGCGCCACACCGGTCCCGACCCACGCCGAGGTGGCCGTGCGCGTGCTCGCCGCCGGCAAGCACTGCTTCGTCGAGAAGCCACTGGCCCAATCGCTGGCCGCGGCCGAGGAGGTCGCCGCCGCGGCGCGGGACGCGGGCCGCGTGCTCATGGTCGGGCATCTGCTCGAGTACCACCCCGGCCTCGAGAAGCTCAAGGAGATCGCCGACTCCGGCGATCTGGGCGAGCTCTTCTACCTCTACGGCAACCGGCTCAACCTGGGCAAGCTGCGCGCCGACGAGAACGCGCTGTGGTCGCTCGGCGCCCACGACGTCTCGGTGCTGCTGCGCCTGGCCGGAGAGGAGCCCGCCGAGCTCGAGGCCTTCGGGGAGAGCTACATGCGCCACGGCGTCGAAGACGTCGTCTTCTGCCATCTGCGCTTTCCCTCGGGTCTCTCCGCCCATCTGCATCTCTCCTGGCTCGACCCCCACAAGGAGCGGCGCTTCACCGTCGTCGGCTCGAAGCGGATGGCCACCTTCGACGACATGGCCCTCGAGCAGAAGGTCACGGTCTACGACAAGGGCTTCGATCAGGACTTCTCCTCCTACGGCGAGTACATCGCGCGGTCGGGCGACGTGTGGAGCCCGCGGATCTCCAACGAGGAGCCGCTGCGGATCGAGTGCCGGCACTTCCTGGACTGCGTGCGCGAGGGCCGCGAGCCCCGTTCCGGGGTCGAGAGCGGGGTGCGGGTGGTGCGCGTGCTCGAGGAGCTCGACCGCTCCCTGAGCGCGCGGCGGGCTCGCGGCTCCCACGACGGCCAGCCGCTGGCGGCGGAGGACCCCACCCGTGCCGCCGCGCTCTGAGCTGGAGGCGCCGGACGCGGGTGGCCTGCGTCCGCGGGAGGAGCGCGCTCCGGGTCTGCTCGTCGACGAGGACGTCGAGCTGCCCGACAGCGCGGAGATCGGAGGGCACGTGGTCATCCACGCCGGCACCGTGCTCGGCGAGGGCGCTCGGCTCGGCGACGGTGCGGTGATCGGCAAGCCGGTCCTCCTCGGGCCTCGGTCCACGGCGCCGCGCGCCGCTCCGGGCCCGGCCGAGGTCGGCGCGGGCGCGACGATCGGCGCGAACGCCGTGGTGCTCGCCGGCGCCTCGGTCGGCGAGCGCGCCGTCGTCGGCGACCAGGCTCACGTCCGCGAACGCTCGCGCGTGGGGGCCGAATCGGTGGTCGGGCGGGGGTCGGCCGTCGAGAACGACGTGGCGATCGGCGCTCGGGTGAGGATCCAGACCAACTGCTACTTGACCGCCTACAGCGTGGTCGAGGACGACGCCTTCGTCGGACCGGGCGTCATCACCATGAACGACCAGACCATGGGCCGTCACGCTCCGGGGGAAGCGCTCGAGGGTGCCGTCCTGCGCCGCGCGTGTCGTGTGGGCGGCGGAGCCTCGCTGCTTCCAGGGGTCGAGATCGGCGAGGAGGCGTTCGTCGCGGCGGGGGCGCTGGTGACCCGGTCGGTGGCGCCGCGCGCTGTGGTCATGGGCGTACCGGCGCGTGCGGTGCGCGAGGTGCCCGACGCCGACGTGATCGAGCGATGGCTTTGAACCTCCCGCTCCGCCGCTCGCAGCGACGGCTTCTGCGCGGCTGGGGGCCGGCCGAGCGGCGGACCCTTGGCATCGGCCTGGTCGCCACCGCGGCGACCTCGACGGCGCTGGCGCTCGAGTTCGGTCGCGTCTGGCGGCGCGGGTCGGCACCGATGCCCCACGACGCCGACCACCTGATCAGCGCCGCCGAGGAGGCGGCGGCGGAGACCGCCCGCGTGGCGGTCGCCGGGTACACCGACGTCTCCCCTGGCGAGAAGGCGCTGTTCAACCTGCTCGCCTCGTTCGTGGCCACATTCGCGATCGCCCGGGGGATCACCTACATCCTGCGCGGGCGGGCGACGTTCGGCCCCTTCCGCGACTTCCGCGTCGGCCGGCGTCACATCCACCACTTCGTCCCGGGCATCGCCCTCGCCTTCACGAGCGGAGCCGCCGCGATGGTCATCGAGGACGAGGGGCTCGAGGCGCCGCTGGCCATCGCCTTTGGCACGGGCATGGGGCTGACGCTCGACGAGTCGGCGCTCCTGCTCGAGCTCGAGGACGTCTACTGGACGCCCGAGGGCCTGCTGAGCGTCCAGATCACCATGGCCACCATGGCGCTGCTCGCCGCGCTCGCCCTCGGGGCCCGGCTGCTGCGCCGAGGTGAGCGCCTCGTACTCGAGGACGGGCATCCCTCGGACGGCGTCACGCCTCCGGGATTTCCGTCCGAGGGTCGGTTAGAGTCGCACGCATGACCACTCAGCCGCCAGAGCGCGAAGGCGACTTCGAGCCCAACGGGCCGCAGAGCCCAGCCGGGCCGCAGAGCCCGAACTCCCCCCCGAGCCCGCTCGGTGGCGGAGGGCCGCAGTCGCCGGCTGGTCCACAGTCGCCCAGCGCGCCGCCGCAGCCTCCTCCTCCAGGCTCGCCGCAGGCGCCGCCACCCACCGGCGCGCCCCAGTCTCCCACCCCGGGTTCGCCCCCGCCGGTGCCCGCAGTCCCGCAGTCGCCCGGAGCACCGACGTCGTCGCCGAGCGCCCCGCCGTCTTCCGGCTCGCCGCAGAGCTTCGGCGCTCCGCAGTCTCCGGCCGCTCCACAGTCACCGGGAGCTCCGGCCTCACCCGGCTACTCCGGGCCCGTCCCGCCCGGCGGCTGGCAACAGCCCGTGGCCCGCACCGGCGGGCTGCCCGCCAACGTTGCGCTCGCCAGCTGGGGAAGCCGGGTCGGGGCGACGCTACTCGACGGTCTTCTGCTGACCCTGGTCGGTGCCGTGCTCCTGGCTCCCGGCATCGTCCTGACCATCGTCAACAACGGCGGAGCGATCGGGCCGATCCTGATCGTCCTCGGCGTGCTCGTGTGGATAGTCCTCGGGCTGGTCTACGCCGCGTTCTTCATGCAGCGCGACGGACCACGTAACGGCCAGACCCTCGGCAAGCAGGCGCTCAGCATTCGCGCCGTGCGCATGGACGGACAGCCCTTCAACTGGGGCGCGGGCCTGCTGCGCGAGCTCGCCATCAAACAGTTGCTGTTCGGCTTCGTCGGAGGCTTCTTCCTGTCTATCCCGACCATCCTCGACTTCCTCTGGCCGCTCTGGGACGACGAGAATCGTGCGCTGCACGACATGGTCGCCTCGACTCGGGTCGTCCGCGCCTAGCCTCAGGCCGCCGCGCCCATCAGCCCTTCGACCACCTCGGTGGCGATGATCTCCTCGCGGCCCGGCCCGACTCCGACGAAGGCCAGAGGGACCCCGACGAAGTCGCTGACGTACTCGAGGTAGCGCCGCGCGTTATCGGGTAGATCGTCGAGCGAGCGAGCGCCGGTGATGTCCTCGTCCCAGCCGGGCAGCGCGGTCAGCTCGCCGCGCGCCTTGTGGACTATCGACTGGTGGTAGGGGAACTCGTCGAAGGTTGCTCCCTCCGAGCCGAGGTAGCCGGTGGCCACGTAGACGGTGTCGAGACCGGTGAGGACGTCGAGCTTGGTGACGACGAGGCCGGTCAGCCCGTTGATCCGCGCGGCGTAGCGGAGGGCCACGAGATCGAGCCAGCCGCAGCGGCGCGGACGGCCGGTGGTCGTCCCGTACTCGCCGCCGCGGGCGCGGATGGTGTCGGCCAGCTCGTCGTGGAGCTCGGTGGGGAAGGGACCGGAGCCGACGCGGGTCTGGTAGGCCTTGACGACTCCCCACACCTCATGGATGTCCTTGGGACCCACGCCGGCTCCGGCGCATGCGGCGCCGGCTACGCAGTTCGACGAGGTCACGAACGGATAGGTGCCCTGGTCGATGTCGAGCAGGGCCCCCTGCGCACCCTCATAGACCACCAGTCCGTCGCGGTCGAGCGTCTCCCAGACGATCCGCGAGGTGTCCGCGATGTAGGGCTCGAGGCGGTGGCCGAGGGTCCGGTAGTCCTCGGTCATGGCGTGGAGGTCGAGTAGCGGATCCTTGGCGTAGGGGCGCAGCGACTGCTGCTTGGGGTCGAGGGCGGTCATGATCTTCTTCTTGAGGATGCTCTCGTCGAGGAGGTCCTGCACGCGGATGCCGAGCCGCGCCGCCTTGTCGGCGTAGCAGGGGCCGATGCCGCGCCGCGTCGTGCCGATCTCGAGCTTGCCCAGCTTGGCCTCGCCGGCGTGGTCGAGCATCAGGTGGTAGGGCATGATCAGGTGGGCGTTGGCCGAGATGCGCAGGCCGCTCGTGTCGACGCCACGTCGCTTAAGCCCGTCGATCTCCTCGGTGAGCACTCTGGGATTGACGACCACGCCGTTGCCGATCGCGCAGATCCTGCCGGCGTGGAGAATGCCCGAGGGGATCAGGTGCAGCTTGAAGACGTCGCCGCGGCGGACGATCGTGTGGCCGGCGTTGTTGCCGCCCTGGAAGCGGATCACCACGTCCGAGCGCTCGGCCACCAGATCGACGACCTTCCCCTTGCCCTCGTCGCCCCACTGGGCGCCGACGATCGCTACTCCCGGCATGGCGTCGAGTCTAGGGTCCGGGTGGGCCGGCTAGTCGGCGGCGCCCACGGGAGCGCCGGGCAGCGCCGACTCGCGGGCCAGATCGGCGAACTTCGGGTACCGCGACATGAAGGCGAGCGCGACCTCACCCACGGGGCCGTTGCGGTGCTTGGCCACGATCACGTCGGCCTCGCCGGGACGCTCCGACTCGTCGCGGTTGTAGTACTCGTCGCGGTAGATCATCATCACGAGGTCCGCGTCCTGCTCGATCTGACCACTCTCGCGGAGGTCGGAGAGCATCGGCTTCTTGTCCGGGCGCGACTCGACCGCCCGCGAGAGCTGGGACACGGCGATCACCGGCACGCTCAGCTCGCGCGCGAGGATCTTCAGCCCGCGGCTGAACTGGCCCACCTGCTCGACGCGGTTTGCTTCGCGCCCGCCCTCGTGGCGCATGAGCTGGAGGTAGTCGACGATGATCAGGCCGAGCGGACTCTTCGAGTGCAGCCGTCGCGCCTTGGCCCGCAGGTCGAGGATGCCGAGGTCGCTCGAGTCGTCGACGTAGAGCGGCGCCGCGGCGAACTGCTCGGTGGCGCGGACGACCTTCGGCCAGCTCTCGGGCTTGACGCGCCCCTTCCGCAGGTCGTCGCCGTTGAGCTTCGCCCGCGAGGCGATGAACCGCTGGGCCAGCTCGGCCTCGGCCATCTCGAGCGAGAACAGGGCGACGCCGCGACCGTGATCGAGCGCCGCGTTCTCGGCCATGTTGACCACGAGCGCCGACTTCCCCATAGAGGGGCGCGCGGCCATGACGATCAGGTTGCCGGGTTGGAACCCGCCGGTCAGGTCGTCGAGGTCCCGGAAGCCCGACGGCGTGCCGGTCAGGGCGATGTTGTCGCGCGACAGGCGCTCGAGCCGGTCGACCTCCTCGTAGAGGATGTCGCCGATCGCCCGGATCTCCCCGCTCGTGCCGTCGTGGGCGATCTTGAACAGCTTCTCCTCGGCCTCCTCGACGAGGTCGCGCGCGTCGCCGTGGGGGCCGTAGACCCGTTCCTGGATTTCGCGCGTCGTGTCGAGCAGTCGGCGCTCGAGGGCGTGACCCCTGACGATGCGCGCGTAGTGCGCGGCGTTGCCGGCCGCCGGCACGAGGTTCGGCAGCTGCTGCACGTAGTCGCGGCCACCGACCTCTTCGAGGGCGCCGTGGGCTTCGAGCTCCGCCGCCACGGTGGTGGTGTCGATCGGACTCGGCTCCGTGCGCTCCTTGAGCCGGATCATGGCCCGGAAGATCTGGCGATGGCGCTCGCGGTAGAAGTCCTCCGGGCGCAGATGGACGTCGATCAGCACCGGATCGAGCGCGCGCTCGGAGAGCAGGATGGCCCCGAGCACCGAGGACTCGGCCTCGAGGTTGTGCGGCGGGACCCGCCCGTTCGACTCGGGCAGCGAGGCGACCGCCACGCTACTGCGGCGTGACGATCGTCTTGACCTCCGCGGTCACCCCGTCGTGGACCTCGACGGTGACCATGTACGTACCGGTGGCCCGGATCGGCTGGTCGAGCGCGACCTTGCGGCGGTCGAGCCGGATACCTCGCGCCTGCTGCACGGCATCGACGATCTCCTGCGCGGTGACCGAGCCGAACAGCCGCCCGTCCTCACCGGCGGCGTGCGGGATGGTCAGCACCGTGCGTCGCAGCAGGTCGGCGTTCTCGCCGGCCCGCTCGGCCGCCTCGCGCTGCGCTCGCTCGGCCGCCTCGACCCGCCGCTGCGCGTCGGCGATCGAGCCCGCCGTCGCCGGCTGGGCGAGCTTGCGCGGGATCAGGTAGTTGCGCAGGTAGCCCGCGGACACATCGATCACGTCCCCGCGCTCTCCGAGCTTCTCGACGTCCTGAAGAAGGATCGCTTGAGCCATCAGTCGAGCGGAGAGTCAGAGTGAGGGAGCAGCACGGGGCGTGAGGCTCCGAAAACCGAGCAGCCCAAGGACGCAGGGAGCGACGCGTGCGAACAGCACGCGACCGACCGAGGACGCCGGAGTGCGAAGGTTTGCAGGGGCCTCACGAGCGGTCGCGACGGCCGGGGGGCCCTACGGCGTCCCCGCCCGGCGCCACGTAGGGCAGCAGCGCCAACTCACGCGCGCGCTTGATCGCACGCGCGAGCTGACTCTGATGCCGCCGGCAGCAGCCGGTGATGCGGGCGGAGCGGATCTTGCCCTTGTCGCTCATCGAGCGACGCAGCGAGGCCGTGTCCTTGTAGTCGACCAGGTCGATCTTGTCGCGGCAGAACGGGCACGGCTTGCGGCGTCCGCCGCCTCCCGGCCCTCGCTTGTTGTCCCGCTTGCGGCTGTTACCCGCCGGCTGTCGGCCACGCTGCCTTGCCACGCTTGAAGCTCCCTACCTAGTGATCAGAACGGAATGTCGTCGTCGGAGCCGCCGGATCCG
>CADCVU010000177.1 GCA_902806245.1 uncultured Solirubrobacterales bacterium | reverse complement strand
TCGTGCTCGGCTGGTCGACCGGGGTGGCCACGGCCCCCGGTTCGTCGAGCGCCGCCGCCGTCGTGCTCGGCTGGTCGACCGGGGTGGCCACGGCCCCCGGTTCGTCGAGCGCCGCCGCCGTCGCGCTCGGCTGGTCGACCGGGGTGGCCACGGCGCCCGGTTCCTCGACGCCGGCGACGGGCGCACCGGTTGCGTCGGTCTGCGCCGCGGGCTCGGGCGCGCCGTCCGAGCCCTCGGCCGCCGGGTCCTCGGCGCGCGCACCGGCCGGCTTGTCCTCGGCCTCGTCGTCCCTGCGCTTCTTGCGGCCGAATGCCATGGCTACTCCGGGGGATCCTCGTTGAAGACTCGGCGCCAGATTCCGGCGGCGATCTTGGCGGCGGCGAGCGAGCTCAGGGCCCCCATCCCCGCGACCAGGCCGCTCCACATCATGCGCTTGGTGACGTCATCCCTCATTGGCGCGGCAGTAAACCAGGTCCGGCGGGGGTGGGCGCCCCAGGCGCCTCGAGCCCGCCGCAGATGGTCTCGACCACGAGCCCCTTGGCCCGCTCGTACTCCTCGTCGGTCCGGGGCAGAAGGCCGAAGATCCACCCGGACAGGAGCTGCTCTATCGCCCCGTAGAAGCACATGGCCGCGAAACGGGCGTCGATGTCGGGCTTGAAGGCGCCCTCGCGGCTCGCGGCCTCGACGATCAGGGCGATCCGGTCGTAGGCCTTGTTGATGTGCTCGAGGTGCTCGCGCCCGAAGGAGTGCGCCGCTCGGGTGACCTCGACGATGATGACCTTCATCACTTCGGGCGAGTGGCGGTAGGAGTCGATGATGAACGACGCCACAAGCTCGAGCTTCTCCCGCGCGCTCGCGTCGCTGTGGTCGATCGCCTCGATGGCGTCGAGCATGAGCTGCCACCGCTCCACGAAGAGGGTGTCGAGGATCTCCTCCTTCGACCCGAAGTAGTGGTAGACGAGCCCGTAGGCCACCCCGGCCTCGTCGGCGACGTCGGAGACGCGGCAGGAGTGGAAGCCCCGGTGGGCGAACACCCGGACCGCCGCGTCGAGGATGAGCCGCCGCTTGTCGACCGGCTCGGCGCGAGCGGCGCGCGAGCGCCGGCGGGGCTTGCGGGCGGTGGCGCGTGAGTCGCCGTTGTCGGCGGAGCTCGCGCTCTCTCCAGCGCTCGCGCGACCGCGGGGAGCGGCCGCCATCAGACCGGGGCTCCGGCGGGCCAGCGGTAGGCCTCCTCGACCCGTCCCGCGAGGCTCGGCAGGCGCTCCCGCACCTCGTCCTGGCGCGCCGCGTCGAGATTCGCGCAGACGAAGGTCTCCTCGACCCCCGCGAGCGCGTCGGGGGCACGAGCCAGCACCTCGCCCCAGGGGTCGACGACCATCGAGGCGCCGTAGCTCGCCCTGTTCGGGAGCCATTCGCCGATCTGTCCGGCGGCGACCACGAAGGCCTGGTTCTCGACCGCGCGGGCCCGCACCAGCAGGTCCCAGTGCGCGATGCCGGTCGGCTTGGTGAACGCGGCGGGGACGCAGACGATGCGCGCGCCGCGTACGGCCAGGATCCGGTAGAGCTCCGGGAAGCGGATGTCGTAACAGACGCTCAGCCCCAGCCCGAGCCCTCCCGCCTCGGACAGGACGATCTCCTCGCCCGGCTCCTCGGTGGCCGACTCGCGATACTCGACCCCGTCGACGACGACGTCGAAGAGGTGGATCTTGCGGTAGACGGCGCGGATCTCGCCGTCGGGCCCGACGTGCACCGAGGTGTTCGACAGGCGGTCATGGCCGGGCCGGCGCTCGGCGATCGAACCGGCGACGAGATCGATCGAGAGCTCGCGCGCCGTCTCCTGCGCCCAGGTGATCGACGGGCCGTCCAGAGGCTCGGCGCCGGCGCGCATCTGCTCCTCGGTGCCGAGCAGGTTGAACTTCTCGGGCAGGACGACGAGCTCCGCCTCGTCGGCGGCCGCGGCGCGGGTCAGCCGGTCGGCCGCGGCGAGGTTGCGACCCTTGTCGGCCCTGGAGTTGAGTTGGACGGCCCCCGCTCGCACATCTCCTCCTCGAAGCCCGTGATGGCGTCGCGGGCCGTGGCCGCGCGCCCGGGCGTTGACTGACCGGTCAATCTGGATCGTATCGGGCGCGGGCGCGGTGGCGCGCGGGCAAGCTCGCTCAGCCGAGGAAGCTGCCCGTCGCCTCCTCAGCCGGACCGGCGACCGCGCCGGAGGCCTTGAGGGCCTCACGCTCGTCTTCGGGATACCCGGCCTCGGCGAGCACCGCGTCGGTGTGCTCGCCGAGCGCGGGGCCCGGCCCGGCGGGAGCGCCGGGGGTGCGAGCGAACTTGATCGGGACGCCGAGCAGCGAGACCGGACCTGCTCCCGGCTGCTCGACCTCGACCACCATCTCACGCGCACGGGTGAGCTCGGAGCCGAGCGCCTCGTCGAGGCGGAGCACGGGCTCGAGGCAGCAGTCGTGCTCGGCGGCGAAGTCCTCCCACGCGGCGCGGGTCCGCGCGGCGAAGATGCGCTCGACCTCGGCGTGGGTCTCCGACCCCGGCGGCTCGAACTGGCGCTCGATCAGGTCCTCGCGGTCGACCCCGCGGCACCACGCCTGCCAGAACTTGGGCTCGAGCGCCCCGAGGGTCACGTCACCGTCGGCGCAGGCGTACGGGCGGTAGCAGACCAGGCCGCCGGCCAGCTCGAGGCGGCCGCGCTCGGGCACCTGCCCATCGCAGAGATGGCGCGCGGCCACGAGCGCGAGCCACGACATCGCCCCGTCGGCCATCGAGACGTCGACGAGCTGGCCCTCGCCGGAGCGCTCGCGCTCGCGCAGCGCGGCGAGGATGCCGAAGCCGGCCATGAGCGCGCCGCCGCCGAGATCGGCGATCTGGCCCGCGGCCTGGACGGGCGGGCCGTCGGGCTCTCCGCTCAGCCCGAGCAGCCCGACGAGGCCGAGGTAGTTCATGTCGTGTCCGGCGCGGTCGCGGGAGGGGCCGTCCTGGCCGTAGCCGGTGATCGCGCAGTAGACGAGTCCGGAGTTCTCCTCGCGCAGGCGATCGTAGCCGACTCCGAGGCGGTCGAGCACGCCGGGGCGAAAGGACTCGAGCACGACATCGTACTCTCGCGCGAGGCGCAGCAGGACCTCTCGGCCGGCCTCCTCGCGCAGGTTGATCCGGATCGAGCGCTTGCCGCGGTTGAGAGCGAGGAACAGCGCCGAGCTCGCGGAGCGCTCGGCGCCCTCGTAGCGCGGCTCGGCCCAGCGCACGTAGTCGCCCATACCGGTGTCCTCGACCTTGAGCACCTCGGCCCCGAGGTCGGCGAGCAGGAGCGAGCAGAAGCCGCCGGGGAGCAAACGGGAGAGATCGAGGACGCGGACGCCGGCGAGCGGGCCACCGCCGCTCATGAGCGCTCCCGGGCGTCGCGGCGCAGCACGTCGGCGGGCCTAGCTCGAGGCCGGCGCGGCGACCGGAGGCGAGGCCTCCTCGGCGCCGAGCGCCGTCTTCCCCAGCGCCGCGGCGCCGAGCGCGGTGCCGGTGACGAGCGCCGCGGAGACCGGGCCGAGGTAGCCGCGCCGCCCGGCGGCCAGTCCGGCGATCGCGTCGGCCACGTCGCAGGCAACCCCGATCTGCAGCCAGACCGCGCGTGAATCCCCCTCGCTCAGTACCAGGCCGGCGCCCAACGCGACGTCGCGGGCCCCGAACAGGCGGGCGAGGTAGGGCAGCTGCGGGTTGGCCTTGGCGTCGAGGCCGAAGAGCCGCCCGGCGACCCGCGGGGTCAGCCAGGAGCTGAGCCCGATCGCGAGCCGCAGTCCGACGAGCGCCTGAGCGGATTGGGAGCCGGGCACCGGGCCATGGTACGCGGCGGCGACGGCGCGTGTCGCCGCAGCCGTCAAGCGAGCCGGTCTCGCCTCGGCGTCCCGAGCAGCTCCCGCGCCTCGGCCACGCTCGCGACGCGCCGCCCCGCCGCCTCGGTCATTACCAGCGCCTGGGCGACGAGGTCGCCGTTCGAGCGCGCCATCTCGCCGTTCGGCAGGTAGAAGTTGTCCTCGAGCCCGACGCGCACGTTGCCGCCGAGCGCGAGCGCCGCCGAGATCAGCGCCCACTGGTCGCGCGAGACCCCGATCAAGCCCCAGTTGTGGGGCCCGTCCGGGCCGCCGGGAACCTCGCTCGCCATGTGGGCGAGGTTGCGCGCGGTCGCGCGGATGCCGCCGGTCACCCCCATCACGCAGGAGACCTGGAGCGGCTCGCTCAGCAGCCCCATGTCGATCAGGGGATCGAGGTTGGCCAGGTGCCCCGAGTCGAAGCACTCGTGCTCAGGGCGGATCCCGAGCTCGTTCATGGTCTCGACGAAGGTGGTGATGGTCTCGAAGGAGTTCTCGAACACCGCCTGGAAGACGAAGTCCTTGCGCCGACGGGAGTACTTGGCGTAGTTCATCGAGCCCATGTTCAGCGCGGCGACGTCGGGACGCAGCTCCCGCAGGTAGGCGATCCGCTTCTCGATCGGCACGCCGAGCGCGCCGGTCGAGTAGTTGACGATCACGTCGTCGACCGCGCCGCGGATGGCCTCGGTGATCGCGCGGAAGTCCTCGACCTCGTAGGAGGGGACGCCGTCGGGCGTGCGCGCGTGAATGTGGATCATCGCCGCGCCGGCGTCGACCGCGCGGTGGGCCTCGGCGGCGTACTCCTCGGGCGTGTAGGGGATCCCGGGGCACTGCTCGCGATTGGCCACCGCGCCGGAGATCGAGTTGGTGAGTATCACGGGGTCGGAGAGGCTCACACCGGCATCACCCCGTGGCGCTTCCACGGTCGCTCCACCCGCTTGGTCGCCGCCATCTCGAACGCCCGGATCACCGTCGCGCGCGTCTCCCTCGGGTCGATCACGTCATCGATCAACGCGTTGCCCGCGGCGATGTAGGGATCGATCGTTGCGCGGATGCCGTCGACGAGCTCGGCGCGCTTGAACTCGGGGTCCTCGGCCTCCTCGACCTGACGGCGGAAGACGATGTTCACCGCGCCCTCCGCCCCCATGACCGAGATCTCCGCGCTCGGCCAGGCCACGATCAGGTCCGGCTCGTAGGCCTTGCCGCACATCACGTAGTAGCCGGCCCCGTAGGCCTTGCGCAGCACCACGGTCACCTTGGGGACGGTCGCGCGCGAGACCGCGTAGAGCATCTTCGCGCCGTGGCGGATGATGCCGGCCTGCTCGACCTTGGTCCCGACCATGAAGCCGGGCACGTCCTGGAGGAAGAGCAGCGGAATGCCAAAGGCATCGCAGAGGTTGACGAAGCGCGCGGCCTTGTCGGCGGAGTCGTTCTCGAGAATGCCGCCGAGCTGCTTGGGCTGCGAGGCGACTATCCCCACCGGCCGCCCGCCCATGCGCGCCAGGCAGGTGATGATCGTCCGCGCGAACCGGGGCTTCAGGTCGAACCACTCACCGTCGTCGACGAGCCTGCGGATGACCTCGTACATGTCGTAGGGCTTGCGGTTCGACTCGGGCAGGACGTCGAGCAGCTCCTCGTCGGCGCGGTCGGCCGGATCGCTCGCCGCCCGCAGCGGCGGCGCCTCCTCGCAGTGCGACGGGAAGAACGAGAGGTAGCGCTTGATCGCCTCGATGCACTCCTCGTCGGATTCGACCTCGAGGTCGGCCACGCCCGAGCGCCGGCAGTGCACGCGCGAGCCGCCGAGCTCCTCCTGGGTCACGTCCTCCCCGGTCACCGCGCGCACGAGGTGCGGCCCGGCGAGGGCCATCGAGCCCCGGCCCTTGACCATCGGCACGAAGTCGGCAAGCGCGGGGATGTAGGCGGTCCCGGCCGCGCACGGTCCCATCAGCGCGGCGACCTGGGGGACCACGCCGCTCATCGTCACCTCCTCGCGGAAGAGGTGCCCGGAGCCGGCGAACAGCGAGCCGACCGCCTCCTGGATCCGCGCCCCGGCGGAGTCGAGCAGCCAGACCATGGGGATGCGCTTGGTGAGCGCGAGCTCGCGCACGCGGGAGACCTTGACCTCGCCGGTCATCCCCATCGAGCCGGCCATGACCGTGAAGTCGTAGGCGGCCACGGCCACGAGCCGTCCGTCGACCTTCCCGTAGCCGGTGACCACGCCGTCGGCCGGAGCCTCGACCCCATCCATCGCGCGCTGCGAGAAGTGCGGGCGCCCGTGCATTCCGAGCTCGACGAACGTGCCCTCGTCGATGAGCAGCGCGAGGCGCTCGCGCGCGGTCAGCTTGTCGCGGGAGTGCTGCTTGGCCACCTTCTCCGGGCCACCGCCGGCGCGGACCGCCTCGCGACGCTCCTCGAGGTCCTCGACCAGCGAGCGCAGCGCCGGGCGGGGCTGGGCCTCGACGATCGAGAGCCCCCGCTCGCGCTCCGCTGCCGTGCTCACCTCCCCCTCCACACCGGCTCGCGCTTCTCGAAGAACGCCGTCACCCCCTCGACGATGTCCTCCGTCGAGGTGGCCAACGACAGCTGCGCGCGCAGGAAGTCGAGCGCATTGGCAAAGCCCATGTCCATCTGGCGGAACATCGCGTCCTTGCCGAGGCGCATGATCAGCGGGGACTTGGCGGCGAGCATCCGCGCCCACTCGTCGACCGCGGCGTCGAGCTCCTTCGGCTTCACGACCTTGTTGACGATGTCGGCCTCGAGCGCCTCCGCCGCCGAGAGCCGCCGCCCGAGCAGCAGCATCTCGTTGGTCTTCTTGCGCGGCACGTTGCGGTAGATCAGCGCCATGATCATGAACGGAAAGGCGCCGACGTTGATCTCGGGCGTCCCGAAGGTCGCCGATTCGCTAGCCACGATCAGGTCGCAGGCCAGGGCGATGCCGAGCGAGCCCGCGAGCACGTGCCCTCCCGCCTTGACGATCGTCGGCTTGCCGAGCTCGCCGATCAGGCGGAACAGCCGCGGGAAGCGCTCGGTACCGAGGTGGCGGTGCACCAGCGGCACGTCGCTCGCGAAGCCGCCGAGGTTGGCTCCCGAGGAGAAGACCTTCTCGTGAGAGGAGGCGAGCACGACGCAGCGCACGCCGTCGTCGTCGCGCGCGGCCTCGAAGGCGTCGATGAGCTCGCCCAGCAGCTCGTCGGAGAGCGCGTTGCGGGTCTCGGCCTGGTCGAGGGTGATCGTGGCCACGCCGGTCTCGGCAGGCTCGTAGCGGATGGTGGAGTAGGTCAAAGCGCTCTTCACTGTGACGGACCGCGCGCGGTCGCGTCGCCTGCGTCGCGGGGGTCACTCTCGACGCCGCTCCGGCCTGTTGGCACTCTGCCAGTAAGCGCGCCGTCGTGTCGGGCGCTGCGGTAGCTTCCGGGTCCCAAGCCGCCTTCGAGGGAGGAACGCACCGCCATGACCAGTCCCGTCTCCCCGGCCGCCGACGCGGTCGTCAAGCCCGACCACACCGCGAGCCGCAGCCACTTCATCTTCACCGACGAGCACGACGCGCTGCGCGAGTCGATCCGCGCCTTTGTGCTTCGCGAGCTCGCCCCGCACGCGGAGGAGTGGGAGGAGACGACCTTCCCGGACTGGGTCTTCCATCGCATGGGCGAGCTCGGCTTCCTCGGTCTCTCCTACCCGGAGGAGTACGGCGGCCAGGGCGGCGACTACTTCGCCAGCCTCGTCCTCGCCGAGGAGATGTCGTTCGTCGGCAGCGGCGGTGTCGGCATGGGCGTGGCCGTGCACACCGACATGGCCACCCCGCCGGTCCACCTGTTCGGCTCCGAGGAGCAGAAGCAGCGCTACCTAGTCCCTTCGATCGCCGGCGAGAAGATCTCCTGTCTCGGGATCACCGAGCCCGACGCCGGCTCCGACGTCGCCGGCATCAAGACCCGCGCCGTGCGCGACGGCGACGAGTGGGTCATCAACGGCTCGAAGACCTACATCACCAACGGTCACCGCGCCGACTACATCGTGCTCGTGACCAAGACCGACCCCGACGCAGG
>CADCVU010000176.1 GCA_902806245.1 uncultured Solirubrobacterales bacterium | reverse complement strand
GGGCCACGCGGACGCAGCGGGCCGCCATGGCTCGGATCGCCCGCCTCGAACGCCGTCGCCGCGCGGTCGACGAGCGCTACGACCCCGGCCGGTCGCTCGACGGTGCCGCGCGCTACCTGGCGATCGCCGAGCGGGCCCTCGGGCGCGAGGACCTCGCGGTGGTCTCCTACCACATGGGCCTCGGCAACCTCGAGCAGGTCATCGAGGCCTACGTCGCGCCCGCGCGACCGCGACGGAGGCTACGAGCCACGGTCGAGGACTACGACGTGAGCTACGAGCGGATCTTCTACGACTCCTCGCCGCTCGAGAACCGTCGCACCTACGCGCTGCTCAACGACTTCGGCGACGACTCGCGCTCGTACCTACTCAGGGTCGAGGCCGCCCGCGAGATCATGCGCCTGCACCGCGACGACCGCGGCGAGCTCTCCCGCCTCGAGCGCCTGCACGCCCTGCGCCCGAGCGGCGAGCGCGTGCTGCGCCCGCCCGAGGAGACGGACTCCTTTGCCGATCCCGCCGCCATGGACGAGGCCTTCGAGGACGGCGATCTCGTCCAGCTTCCGAACGAGCCCGAGCGCCTCGGCTTCATCCTCGACCCGGCTCTCGGGGCTTTCGGGGCGGGCGCAGAGGGTGCACCCGACCCGGGCCTGTACCGCGGCCTGCGCCCCGAGGCCGTGGCCGCCCTCCTCTACATCACCAAGGAGGTCGAGCGCGTGGCCGGCCGATCGGAACTGCGCGTGACCGGCGCCGCCCGCGACGAGGGCTACGGGCGCAGGCTCGCGGCTGCGGGCCGAGCCGAGGGCGAGCCTGCGAGCGAGCCCGCGCTGCATGCCACCGGCTTCTCCTTCGACATCGCTCGCGACTACCCGAACCGCCGGGTGAGGCTCGCCTTTGCCTACGTGCTCGAGCGCCTGCGCTCGCTGCGGGTGATCCACCACGTCTACGAACCCGGGGAGATCCACATCACCGCCGGTCCGGACGCCGATCGGCTGCTCGAGCTCCAGGAGACGCTCGTGCCGGCGCGGGGCTGAGCGCCCTACTCCGGGGGCGTCGGCATGGGAGGCGGCGGAGGAGTCCGCCGCGCCTCGGCCAGCGGCCGGCCCTCGGCGTCGGCCGCCGCCGGCGGCGGCCACGGCCCGACCCAGTTGTCGCGCGCGCCGTCGAGGGTCAGCGTCGTCCCCGAGAAGTAGTCACCCGCGGGCGAGGCCAGGTAGGCCACGAGCCAGGCCTGCTCCTCCACGCGGCCGAGCCGCCCCAGCGGCACCGCCTGCCCGAGGCTCTCGCGCACCGAGTCCGGGTACTTCTCGAGCGCCTCGGTGTCGAAGTGCCCCGAGGCCAGCGCGGTGAGGCGGATGTTGAAGCGCGACCACTCGATGGACAGCACCCGCATGAGGTTCTCGACCGCCGCTCGCGCCGCTGAGGAGTGGGCCATGCCCGGCAGCCCGTGGTGGGGCGAGAGCGTGACGCTCACCACCTTTCCGCCCTGCTGGGGGATCATCGCCCGGGTGGCCACCGCGTGAGTCATTAGCCACGTGCCCTCGAGGTTGAGGCGGACCACGGTGCGAAAGCCCTTCGGGCTGATGGCCTCGGCGGGAGAGAGGTACTGCCCGCCGGCGTTGTTGACCAGCAGGTCGATGCGCCCGTGGCGCTCGAGCACCTGGTTCACCAAGGCCTCGACCTGATCCTCCTCGCGCACGTCGCAGCGCACCGCGGTGCCCCGCCCTCCCTCGCAGGCGGCCGCGGTCTCCTCGAGCGGCTCGAGGCGGCGCCCGGCCACCACCACGTGCGCGCCGCAGGCCGCAAGCTCGAGCGCGGTGGCGCGCCCGAGACCGCTCCCCCCGCCCGTGACGATCGTCACCTGGCCGTCGAGCAGGCCGGGGGCGAAGAGACGCGAGGGCATCGGCGCGGAATTCTCTCACGATCGGCCCGACGGCTTGAGGCTGTGGCCGGGCGGGTAGCCCACCCTGCGACAACCTTTCGAGACCAGGAGACCGACATGGAGACCACGCCCGACCGAGTTCCCGAGCCCGACCGCGACCTCGTCGACGAGGAGGCCGAGGCCGCCGCCGCGGAGGCCGCGGCGATCGGGGGCCGCGTCGACGCCGCGGACGACGCCGACCCGGCCCAGCGTGCGGTCGAGGAGGGCGGCGGCGGCTACGCCGAGGGGTTCGAGCAGGCGGAGGCCGACCTCATCGAGAACGCCGAGCACGGCGAGGGCGGCCACGACCGGGGCGTGCCCGAGCCGGAATCGGACCGCTCCGGCGCCGCCTACAGCGACGCCGACAGCGTCGACCGGATCGACGAGACCGCGCCGCTCGGCGGGAGCGAGCGCAAACCGGTCGAGGATCCGGCGGAGCGCTAGCGCGAGGTCCGGGCGCTACTTGGGGCCTGGCGGCGAGCCGGCGGCTTCCTCGCCGTCCTCGCCCTCGGGGTGATGCCCGGTGGCGGACTCGTTCGGCCCTTCGACGTCGAGCTCCGCGTCGGTCGGGTTGCCCTCTTCGTCGGCGTCGGGCTCGTGCTCATGCTCGTGCTCGGGTGTTTCGCTCATCCGGCCACGGGTCTACCCAAAGGCGCGCGGCGGATAACTCTCCCTCGGCCGCGGGAGGCGATCTCCGCCGAGCATCACCCGGTCGCGGCCTGCCTGCGCCCGGCCCGGTGCGCGTCGCGAGCCGCTCGCACCGCCTTGCGCCGCCCGTTGCGCTGCAGCGCGCCATAGAGCCCGGAGATCTCCTCGAAGACGAGCTGGGAGGCCTCCTGCGACTGCTCGCGCGAGGGCTCGGCGATCTGGTCGAAGCGCACCGGATCGCCGAACTGGACCGTCACCTTGGGGAACTGCAGCTTCTTCCAGTTGCGGGCGCGCTCCGATCCGTAGATCGCGGTCGGCACGACGGTCGCTCCCGACTCGAGGGCGAGACGTCCGAGGCCGGGCTTGGGCTCGCCGAGAGCACCCGAGCGCGAGCGCCCGCCCTCGGCGTACATGACCACGATGTCGCCGCGCCCGAGCACGGCGTGAGCGGTCTTGAACGCGTCGTCGTCGCGGCGCCCGCGCAGGATCGGGAAGACCCCGCCGTGGCTGTAGATGAACTGCATCGGCGGCTTGAAGAGCTGCGACTTCGCCAGGAACTGCACCTTGCGCCGCAGGTAGACCGCGACGAAGAAGTGGTCGAGGAACGAGAAGTGGTTGGGAGCGATGATCACCGGCCCCTCGGTCGGAACCTTGTCCGAGTCGATCACCCGGGTGCGGAAGAAGAGGCCGAGGTAGGGGGTGAGGACGAGGCGCACGGCCTCGTAGGCCCAGTCGGGCCGCCCGCGGCGCACGCGGTCGTGGAAGCGCTTGAAGTGCTCCGCCGGGCGCTCGTCCTTGTACACCTGCTCCTTCACTCGCTGATCTCTACCCAGGTCGCGCGCATCGGTTACGACCCCAGCCGTGCAGATCCGTGGCGGCTCCTAGCCTCGCTCGCCCTTGGCCCGCTCGAGCGCCGCGTGCCAGCCCGTCAGCAGACTCTCGCGCTCGTCGGCGGACATGCTCGGCTCGTAGCGGGCGCCCTCGCGCCATAGCGCGCGCACGTCCTCCTCGGTCCAGCTCCCGACCGCGACCCCGGCCAGGCCGGCGGCGCCGAGCGCGGTGGTCTCGACGGTCTCGGGGACGACGACCGGGATGCCGAGCACGTCGGCCTGGAACTGCATCAGCCAGGCGTTCTCGACCGCGGCGCCGTCGGCGCGGAGCTCCTCGAGGGGCTCGCCCGAGGCCTGCTCCATCGCTCGCACCGCGTCGACGCTCTGGTAGGCGATGGCCTCGAGCGCGGCGCGGGCCAGGTGCGCGCGCCCGTTGCCGCGCGTCAGCCCGACGATGGTTCCGCGCGCGTAGGGATCCCAGTGCGGCGAGGCCAGGCCGGTGAGCGCAGGGACGAAGTAGACGCCGTCGTTCGACTCGAGCGAGCCGGCGAGGGCCTCGGTCTCGGCGGCCGCGGAGATGATGCCGAGCCCGTCGCGCAGCCACTGCACCGCCGCGCCGGTCACGAAGATGCTGGCCTCGACGGCGTAGTCGGTGCGCACCTCGCCGATCGTCCAGGCCAGCGTCGAGAGCAGGCCGTGGGCGAGCGGCGGCGGCTCGGCGCCGGTGTTCTGGAGCACGAACGAGCCGGTCCCGTAGGTGTTCTTCCCGCGCCCCGCGGAATGGCACCCCTGGCCGAACAGCGCCGCCTGCTGGTCGCCGGCGATCCCGGCCACGGGGACGGACCGCCCGCCGCCGAGCGCGTCGGTCTCGCCGTACACGTGAGCGCTCGGCAGCGGCTCGGGCAGGGCCTCGAGCGGGATCGACAGCAGCTCGCACAGCTCGGTATCGAAGCGCCGCTCGTGGATGTCGAAGACCAGCGTCCGCGAGGCGTTCGAGTGGTCGGTGGCATGGCGGCCGCAGAGCTTGTGCACGAGCCATGAGTCGATGGTCCCGAGCGCCGCCCGCCCCGGGTCGACGCCGCCCTCGGTCAGCAGCCACTCCCACTTCGTCCCGCTGAAGTAGGAGTCGAGCACGAGGCCGGTGCGCGCCCGGAAGGTCTCCTCGTGGCCGGCCTCGCGCAGCTCGTCGCAGCGCTCGGCGGTGCGGCGGTCCTGCCATACGAGCGCGCGGGCCAGCGGCTCGCCGGAGTCGCGGTCCCAGGCCAGCGCGGTCTCGCGCTGGTTGGTGATCCCTATCGCCTCGAGCGAGTTGGGGTCGGCTTCGGCATCCGCGAGCGCCGCGTGCGCGGTGGCCCGTACGCCCTCCCAGATCTCCTCGGGATCGTGCTCGACCCAGCCGGGCCGCGGGAAGTGCTGGGTGTGCTCGCGGGCGGCACGGCCGACGACCCGGGCACGTTCGTCGAGGACGAGGCAGGTCGTGCCGGTCGTTCCCTGGTCGATGCCGAGGATCACGCGCGGCCAAAGCTAACGGCCGCGGGAACGCCGCGCGACCCGGAGGACGTCGACGAACTGACGGCCGCGGTGAAGGAAGCCGCGGAGGTCGCGGCCGGTGGCCCGGTGCTCGAGCGGGAGGGTCACCTCGACGAGCCGCAGCCCGGCGCGATGGGCCTCGATGGTCATCGCGGCCTCCATGCCGAAGCCCGGCGCGAAGGGCAGGAGCTTCGCGAGGTTCTCCGCGCTTACGGCGCGCTGGCCCGACAGTGGGGCGCGCGGGCGCAGGCCACCGGTGGCCCGGGCGACGACGAAGCGCGCGGCCGCGAGCACGAGTCCGAGGCCGCCGCCCACGCGCCGCGCGAACTCCGCGACGGCGAGG
>CADCVU010000175.1 GCA_902806245.1 uncultured Solirubrobacterales bacterium | reverse complement strand
TGCGGTCGGCGCGCTCAAGCCCGGGCCGCCTCAAGCTCGCGGGCGGCGGGGCTCGCCGGCGCGGGCGCCGGCCCGTCGTCGACGCGCTCGAGCAGTCGCGGGAGCGAGACCAGGCGCTGGCGGCGACCGAGCTCCTCGGACAGACGCCAGGCCACGCGGCGCCTGAAGCAGCGCAGACCTCCGGCGCCGCGAGCTCTCTCGCGGGCGACCGAGGTCATCTGCACGCCCGCGATGCCGCAGGGCACTACCCACTCGAAGGGCTGAAGGTCGCAGTCGATGTTGATGGCGAAGCCGTGCGTCGTGACCCCCTTCTGGACGTGCACGCCGATCGAGCCGATCTTGCGCTCGCCGGCCCAGACTCCGGTCAGGCCCTCGCGCACCTCGGCGGGAACGCCCTCGTCTGCCAGCGCCGCGACCAGCGCCCGCTCGAGCGTGCGCACGTAGTCGACCACGTCGCGCACCGCGACGATCGGGTATCCGACGAGCTGCCCGGGACCGTGGTAGGTCACGCGCCCGCCGCGGTCGCACTCGGCCACCTCGACGCCCTGCATGCGGTACCACTGCTCGCCCATGGGCAGATCGCCCGCGGAGGTGCGCCGGCCCTTGGTATAGACCGGCGGATGCTCGAGGAGGAGCAGGGTGTCCGAGATGGCGCCGACCTGTCGAGCGGCTCGGACGCGCTCCTGGAGAGCCACGCCCTCGAGGTAGGGCAGGAGGCCGGCGTTCACCGTCCAGAGCTCCCGGCGCGCGCGTCCGTCGGCAGCGGAGTCCGGCGGAGACTGAGAAGGCGCGAGCGTGGTCATCGTGCTCCCGTCGATGCTACCGGGCGTCCCGAGGCGGGCCGGCGCCTGCCCGTTGAAGCACGTTCGGCCTCCGGCTAATCTCGCACCATGGGCTCCGAGGCCAGGCTCTGGCTCCGCCGCCTGCGCTGGCGCCTGCGCGGCGGGCTCCAGTGGCCGGCCTTTGCCGTCCTCACCGTCGGCGACGGGCTGCTGCTTCACCTGCTTCCCCCCCTCGCCTCGGGGATCGACCTAATCCCGGGGCTCATCATCGCCTCGTTCTCCAATCTTTTCCTGGTCGGAGCGGTCGCGCCGTTCCTGGCCCGGCGGATGGTCGCCGAGCGCGTCGGCGCCGCCGCCGGTGGTCCCGCCGTCGCGGACGGCGCACGGGTGAGCGGCCCGACCGAAGCGCCGTACGAGGTCCTGCTCGACCGCGCGGCCACGGGGCTGCTCGTGGCCGGTGCGCTAGGGCTGGTGGCCGCCGGGCTCGCGTCGCGACCGCTGATCGTCTCCGAGACCGAGGCGACGGAGATGAACGCCCGGCTCGTCCGCAGCTACACGCTCGCCCACGCCAGCCCGGAGTACCGGCGCAACATCGACGCCGCCAACACCATCCGCGTGGCCGAGGGCTACTTCCGCACCTGCATCCCCGCCGACGACCGCCGCCGGAACTGGTGCCTGTTCGTCGACACCAACCTCGATCCGCCCGACGTGCGCGTGGACCGCAGCGTCACGCCCAACGACAAGTACCTGGGCCCGGGCGGCGGCGTGTAGCGCGCGCGGGCTCAGCGGTTAGGGTGCCCGCCGTGAGTACCTACGCCCTCCTCGCCGACCTCCCCCTCGAGATCGAGGCCTACGAGCTCGAGGGCCTCGAGCGCGACGTCTCGAGCGAGTTCACGCGGCTCTCCACGGTCATCCGCCTGCGCGGCGGCGGCCACGAGGGGGTGGGGGAGGACGTCACCTACGAAGGAATGGACCAGCTTGCGTTTCAGGACGCCGGGCCGAGCCTCCCGCTCGGGGGCCGGCACACGATCGAGAGCTTCTCGCAGGTCCTCGAGGGGCTCGAGCTGTGGCCCACCCCACCCGAGCGCGAGCCCTCGCGCGACTACCGCCGCTGGGCGTACGAGTCCGCGGCCCTCGACCTCGCGCTCGACCAGTCCGGGCGCTCGCTGGCCGAGGTGCTCGGCCGCGACGCACGACCGGTCACCTTCGTCGTCTCGCTGCGGCTGCCCGAGCCGCCGAGCGTGGAGCCGATCCGCCGGCGCCTCGAGCGCTACCCGAGCCTGCGCTTCAAGCTCGATCCCGTGAGCTCCTGGGACGACGAGCTGATCGCGGCGATCGCCGCCACCGGCGCCGTCGACTCGGTGGACTTCAAGGGCGCCTACGAGGGGACGATCGTCGACCAGCCCGCCGACCCTCGCCTCTACCGCGCCGTCATCGAGACCTTCCCGCACGCGTGGATCGAGGACCCGAAGCTCCGGCCCGAGACCGAGGGCATCCTCGACGGCCACCGCGACCGGATCACCTGGGACGCGGTGATCCACTCGGTCGCCGACATCGACGCGCTGCCCTACCCGCCGCGCATGGTCAACCTGAAGCCCTCGCGCTTCGGCTCGCTGCGAGCCCTGTGTGCCGCCTACGATGTGTGCGAGGAGCGCGGCATCGGCGCCTACGGCGGCGGCCAGTTCGAGCTCGGTCCGGGGCGCGGACAGATCCAGTATCTGGCCTCGCTGTTTCACACCGACACGCCCAACGACGTCGCGCCCGGCGGCTACAACGCGCCGGACCCGGAGCCCGGGCTCCCCGACAGCCCGCTCGCGCCCGAGCCCTCGCTCACCGGGTTCCGCTGGGGCGACTGGGCCTGAGCGGGGCCGCCCGATGAGCCTGGACGAGGACCTCGTCCTCACGCCGCTCGGCGATGGCGCGGCGTACGAGGGACTGATCGATGAGCGCTACTGGACGCCGCGCGGCCCGCTCGGCGGCTACGTCATGGCCTTCGGGCTGCGCGGCCTCGAGCTCGCGGTCGACGACCCGGCGCGCCAGCCGCGCTCGCTGACCATGCACTTCCTGCGCCCGCCGAGCGCTGGGCCGATCGTCGTGCTCCCGGCGCTGGAGCGGGCAGGCCGCTCGCTGAGCGCCGCGAGCGTGCGCCTCGAGCAGGACGGCAGGCTCCTGGCCATCGCGCTCGGCGCCTTCTCGGGCCCGTGGGCGGGTCCTTTGCTCGACGACGCCCCGATGCCCAGGGTCGAACCGGCCGAGGACCGCTCGGTCTCCACGGGCGAGTCGCCACGCGAGAACCGCCCGCCCTTCCTGAACCTGCTGGTGATGCAGTCGCGCTTCGGCGAGGGGCCGTTCTCGGGCGCCGAGCACGCCGAGACCGGCGGCTGGCTCGGGCTGCGCGAGGAGCGGCCGATCGACGCCGCCGCGCTCACCGTCCTGGCCGACGCCTGGTTCCCGGCGCCGTGGACGCGCCTGCGCGCGCTCGCGCCCGCCCCCACGATCGACCTGACCGTGCACTTCCGGGCCCCGCTCCCGCTGCCCGACGCGCTGCTCCTCGGGCGCTTCCGGACCAGCGTCGTGCGCGACGGCTTCTTCGAGGAGGACGGAGAGCTGTGGGCGCCCGACGGCACGCTCGTGGCCCAGTCGCGCCAGCTCGGACTGCTGCTCGACGCAGAGGTCTGAGAGACCTCGCCCAGGTGGGCTCAGGATCTGGCGCCGTCGCCCGCGGGGCGGTACCTTCACGGCGGTGAAGCGAAGCAGATCAGGACGCCCGGCTCGCCGGCTGAGGGTGTCGATCGAGGCGCTGCCGCCGGCGACCAAGCAGGCCATGCTCGAGGGCGTGCGCTCGGGGCCGATCATCGCCGGCGCCTACACCTCTCCCGACGGCACGTGCCCGATGCTGGCCGCCCATCGCCGCGGCGGGCGCACCAGCCTCGACACCTTCGCGCGAGCCTGGGACGGGTACACGCGCGCTCACAGGCCGCGGCTCGTCACCGAGCGCGAGCTGCGCACGCTCCGGTCGATGCTCGAGGCCAGCCTCGGGGAAGGGGAAGCGGCGGCGACCGGCGCCCTCGGCCGGGCGATCGCCGAGCACCGCCAGGTTCGCGAGCGTGAGGCCCGCAGCGCGGCCGCCGAGGCGGCTCCGGCGATCCGTCCCGCGGCCTCGCGGCGTACCCACGCCACCGCGCCCGGTGACCCCGATCGCTCGCGCGAGCTGCGCGGCCGCCCGGGGTGGGCCTGGCTGCGTGTCTTCCGCCGCCTCGACGACTACGAGGCCGCGCTGGCGCAGACCCGTACGCAGGAGGCCGGCGGCTCCAAGCGCCCGGCCGCCCTGGCCGGGGCGTCGTCCAACTAGCTCGGTTTCGGCTCGGCCCGCGGCGGAAGCTTCAGCTCCTCCTCGGCGTCCATCCCGGCGTGCAGCTCGCGGCTGCGCTCGAGCTCGGCGTCGAGCTCCGAGCCGAACAGGAGCGCGTTGTTGATGATCCACAGCCACAGGAGGAAGACGATCACCCCGCCGAGCGCGCCGTAGGTGGCGTCGTAGGAGCCGAAGTTGGCGACGTAGAGGCCGAAGCCGGCCGAGGCGGCGATGGCCAGCAGAACGGCGAGGAAGCCGCCCGGCGTGACCCAGCGAAAGCCGGGCAGCCGGGCGTTGGGCGCGACGTAGTAGAGGAAGGCCACCAGGCCGGAGACGATGAGCAGCAGGATCGGCCACTTGGCGATCGACCACACGGTCACCGCGGTGTCGCCGAGCCCGACGACGTTGCCGACCGCCTCCGCCACCGGCCCGCTGACCACGAGGGCGAGCACCACCACCGCGACGAGAATCAGCATGAGCACGGTCACCCCGATACGCAGCGGGATCAGCTTGACCGGACCACGTCCCTCCTCGATCTCCCAGATCGAGTTGGCGGCGCGGAAGAACGCGCCGATGTAGCCCGACGCCGACCAGATCGCACCGAGCAGACCGACGCCGAACAGCGCCCCCGCCCCGCCCTTCGAGGAGATCACGCCCTCGATGGCCGGCCGGAAGGTCTCGACCGCGGAGGCCGGCCCGAGCTGGTTCACGATGTCGAGCAGAGCCTGCGTGGTCTTCTGTCCTCCGGCCAGTCCCAGCAGGGCCACGAGCACGAGCAGGGCCGGAAAGAGCGACAGCACGCTGTAGTAAGTGAGCGCAGCCGACCAGTCGGTGATGTTGTCGTCGGAGAACTCCTTGGCCGTGCGCTTGAGAACCGCGCCCCATGAGCGCTTCGGCAGGTCGGTGGGATCGCTCGGCTGGTCGTCGCCGTGGCGGTCGGGCGCGTTCTTCTCGGGGGTGTCCTGGGATGCGGGCATGGCTCTCGACTTCCCCGGCGACGGGGCCCAGAAACCGCCCGCCCTTCCTCAGAGGGCCAGCGACAGCGGCTGCTCGAGCGCCTCTCGCACGCGCGCGAGGAACTGAGCCCCGTCGGCGCCGTAGAGGATGCGGTGATCGGAGACGAGTGACAGCGTGGCCATGTCACGAGCCACCACGCGACCCGACTCGTCGACGAACGGCCTCTTCCTCAGCGCTCCCACGGTCAGGATTGCGGCCTGCGGCGGGTTGATCACCGCCGAGAACCGCTCGATGCCGAACATCCCGAGGTTGGACACGGTGAACGTCCCGCCCGAGAGCTCCGGGGGGGTGATCGTGCCGTCGCGGACCTTGCCGATGGCTCCGCGCGCCCCTCGAGCGATCTCGCCGAGCGACTTCGCGCCGACGTCGAACAGGGTGGGGACGACCAGCGTGTCCTTGGCCGCCACCGCAACGCCGATGTTGATCTTCTCGTAGAGCTCGAACCGGCCGTCCTTGTAGGCGCCGTTGACGCGCGGGTGCTCGCGCAGGGAGAGGGCGCAGGCTTTGACGATCATGTCGTTGAAGGACGGCACCGGATCGGCAACCTCCTTGAGCCGCGCGCGCAGCTCGACGCACGCCGCCATGTCGACCTCGACCTCGAGCGTGAAGTCGGGCGCCGTCGCCTTCGACTCGGCCATTCGCCGCGAGACCGTCTGCTGGAGGCGGGTGAGCTCCTGGACGTGGACCTGTCCCTTGGGCCCGGCCTCTCCCTTGGCGACCGGCTCCTGCGGCTCGGGCACAGAGGCCTTGCCCTCCTCGGC
>CADCVU010000174.1 GCA_902806245.1 uncultured Solirubrobacterales bacterium | reverse complement strand
TCGACGCCGGGGAGCTCGCGCGGCAGGTCGGCCAGGGCGACCGGAAGATGGTCCTCCTCGTCGAGGGCCGGGATCTGGATGATCAGCTTCATGGCCGCGCGCTCAGGCTAGCGCTTGTCGGGGCTGGAAAAGACGGCGCGCGGGCGGCCGCCGTCGTGGCGACGAGGCTCGAACGCCGCGTGCACGCTGGTAGATTGACTCACGAGTCAACGCCGACACCGGGACCGCCTCGATGACCCAGACGCTCGCCACCCAGAGCGACGCCGTCCACCTGGAGCGGACGCTCGAGCTGGCCGAGCGCGGGCGCGGACGGACGAGCCCCAATCCGCTCGTCGGAGCCGTCGTGGTCAGGGACGGGCACGCGATCGGCGAGGGCCACCACGCCGGGCCGGGCTGCCCTCACGCCGAGCCGGCCGCGCTCGCGGACTGTTTCGAGGACCCGGACGGCGCGACCCTCTACGTGTCGCTCGAGCCCTGCGCGCACCGCGGCCGCACCCCGCCCTGCGTCGAGGCCATCCTCGCGGCCGGCATCCGGCGGGTGGTCGTGGCCTCCGACGATCCGAGCGCCAAGGCCAGCGGCCGCGGGCCCGAGCTGCTGCGCGCCGAGGGCGTCGAGGTCGAGTGGGCGGAGGCGCGGCTGGCGCACGCGGCCCGGCTCCTCAACCAGCCGTTTCGCAAGCACGCTCGCACGGGCCGGCCGCTCGTCGTGCTCAAGTCGGCGCTCACGCTCGACGGCAAGGTGGCGACGCGCGCCGGCGACTCACGGTGGATCTCGAGCGAGGCGAGCCGCGCGCGGGTCCACGCCCTGCGCGCCGAGGTCGACGCGGTCGCGATCGGGATCGGCACCGCCCTGGCGGACGATCCCCAGCTGACCGCCCGGCCCGGCGACGGAGAGCCCATCGGTCAACCGTGGCGCGTGGTCTTCGACTCGCACGCCCGGCTGCCCCTCGACAGCGTGCTCGTGCGCAGCGCCGGCGGGGTACCGGTCCTCGTGGTCTGCTCGCCGGACGCGCCGATCAGCGCCCGTGACGCCCTGGCCGCCGCGGGCGTCGAGGTACTGGTGGTCGAGGGCGACGACGAGACCGCGCGGGTGGCGCAGGCGCTGAGCGAGCTCGGCGAGCGCGGGATCCAGTCGCTCGTGCTCGAAGGCGGGCCGCGCCTGGCCGGCGCCTTTCTCGACGCCGGCGAGATCGACGCGATGCTCGCCTTCATCGCCCCCGTGCTCGCCGGGGGTGGTGAGGCCCGGAGCGTGCTCGAGGGCCGCGGCGTCGAGGCGATCGCCGACGCCCGCCGTGCGGTCTCGGTCGAGGTCGAGCCGATCGGCGATGATACCTGCATCCACGCGCGGTTTCGGGAGTGGTGATGTTCACCGGACTGGTAGCCGACCGCGGCCACGTGCGCACCGCCGAGCGCGACGCGAGCGGCCTGCGCCTCGGGGTCACGAGCGCGCTGGCCACCGAGCTCGAGACCGGCGACTCCGTCGCGGTCAACGGCGTCTGCCTCACCGCCGCCTCCGTCGAGTCCGGCGCGTTCTCGGCCTACGTAATGGCCGAGACCTCGCGCCGGTCCTCGCTCGGCTCGCTCTCGGCCGGGGACGAGGTCAACCTCGAGCTGCCGTTGCGCGCCGGCGACCGCCTCGGAGGCCACGTGGTCCAGGGCCACGTCGACGGCGTCGGGGAGGTCGAGGCGATCGAGGAGGAGGGCTCCGCGCGCGTCGTGCGCATCGACGCCGGCCCCGAGCTCCTGCGCTACGTCGTCGAGAAGGGCTCGATCGCCGTCGACGGCGCGTCGCTGACCGTGGCCTCGGTCGACGCCGGCGGGTTCACGGTCTCGCTGATCCCCGAGACTCTCGAGCGCACGACCCTCCGCTCCGCCGCCCCCGGCCGCGCGGTCAACCTCGAGGTCGACGTGATGGCCAAGCATCTCGAGAAGCTGTTCCCCGCCCACCAGGAGGTGCGCGCATGAGTCCCTCGCCCGGATCGCCGTTCTCCACCGTCGAGGAGGCGATCGCCGACATCCGCGACGGGCGCATGGTCGTGGTCTGCGACGCCGAGGACCGCGAGAACGAGGGCGATCTCGTGGTCGCGGCGCGCTTCGCCACCCCCGAGGCGGTCAACTTCATGATCCGGGAGGCGCGCGGGCTCGTCTGCCTCGCCCTCACCCCCGAGCGCTGCGACGAGCTCGGCCTCGACCTCATGACCGCGAAGAACGAGTCGTCGCTCGGGACCGCATTCACGGTCTCGATCGAGGCCCGCGAGGGGGTGACCACGGGGATCTCCGCGCACGATCGCGCGCGCACCATCCGGGTGGCGATCGATCCGCGCTCGGGCGCCGACGATCTGCGTCAGCCGGGCCACGTGTTCCCGCTCAAGGCCAAGCCCGGCGGCGTGCTCGAGCGGACCGGACACACCGAGGCCGGCACCGACCTCGCCCAGCTCGCGGGAGTCGAGCCCGCGGCGGTGATCTGCGAGATCCTCAACGACGACGGCACCATGGCCCGCGTGCCCGACCTCGCCGGCTATGTCGAGCGCCACGGGCTCAGGATGATCACCGTCGCGGACCTGATCGAGCATCGGCGCGCCCACGACGCCGCCCTCGTCGAGCGCGTGGTCGAGGCCCGCCTGCCCACCGACTTCGGCGAGTTCGGAGTGGTCGGCTACCGCTCGCTGCTCGACGACAAGCATCACGTGGCCATGGTCAAGGGCGAGGTCGCCGGAGAGGACGACGTGCTCGTGCGCGTGCACTCGGAGTGCCTGACCGGCGACGTCTTCCACTCGAAGCGCTGCGACTGCGGCCAGCAGCTCGAGTCCGCGCTGGGCCAGATCGAGCAGGAGGGCCGCGGCGTCTTGCTCTACCTCGCGCAGGAGGGACGCGGCATCGGCCTGCTGAAGAAGCTCGAGGCCTACCGCCTCCAGGAGCAGGGCCTCGACACCGTCGACGCAAATATCGAGCTCGGCCTCCCCGCCGACCTGCGCGACTACGGCATCGGGGCCCAGATCCTCGTCGACCTCGGCCTGACCTCGATCCGCCTCCTGACCAACAACCCGAAGAAGATCGTCGGGCTCGAGAGCTACGGGCTCAGCGTGACCGACCAGCTCCCGATCGAGCACCCCTCGACCGAGCACAACCGCGACTACCTGCGCACCAAGCGCGACCGCCTCGGTCACCGGCTGCACCACCAGGCGCTCGCCCTCGACGAGGAGCTCATCCACTCCGAGCGCGTCGAGGACCGCCGCCGGGGCCGTGATGACGGGGCCTACGGCGACGGCGCCAGGACCGCCGAGACGCCCGCCGAGGAGCGCGGCGGTGACTGACGCCGCCGGCGGGGGGCGCTACGCCATCGTCGTCGCGCGCTTCTACGCCGAGATCGCCGACCGGCTCGTGGCCGGGGCGACCGAGGCCTTCGAGGCGAGCGGGGCGAGCGTCGACGTGCACGACGTGCCCGGCGCCTTTGAGCTGCCGTTGGCCGCCCGCCTGTGCGCGGACTCGGGGCGCTACGCCGGGGTTGCCTGCCTCGGCTGCGTGGTGCGCGGCGAGACCGACCACTACGACTTCGTCTGCGCCGAGGCCGCGCGGGGGATCGGCGAGGTGGGACTCGATACGCGGGTGCCCTGCGCCTTCGGGGTGTTGACCGTGGACAGCCGCGAGCAGGCGCTCGAGCGCAGCGGGGGCGGCAAGCGCCACTCCGGACGCGAGGCGGCCGAGGCGGTCATGCGGATGGCCGAGCTGGAGCGGTCGCTCACGCGGGCCTGAACGACCGTCCAGGGTGCTCACCTCACTGCTAGCCTCGCCGCCGTGCCAAAGGTCTGTTACGTGTGCTCCAAGGGCCCGGCGTTCGGGAACAACCGAAGCCACTCCATGGTGGCCACGCGGCGGCGCTTCAACCCGAACCTCCAGAAGGTCCGCATCCAGGTCGGGGGGTCTCCCCGCCGCGAGTACGTATGCACGCGCTGCCTCAAGGCCGGCAAGGTCCTCAAGGCCGTCTGAGCGTCACTCCGCCCGGTTTCCGGACCACGGTCGTCGGGTAGCCGTCCGGCCTCCCGCGGCGAACCCGGCGCGGCCGGCGCGCAACGCTCGAGGCCTCGCGGTGTAGCCCTCTCTATGCCCGACCCGAGCCTCATCCGCTTCCGCCGCGTGGTCGCCGCCGCGTGCACCGAGCTCGAGTCCCGCCGCGAGGAGGTCAACGACCTCAACGTCTTTCCCGTGGCCGACGGCGACACCGGCGACAACATGTCTATGACCCTGCGCGCCGTTCTCGACCAACTCGATGCGATGGAGGACGCCTCGGTCGACGACCTCGGCCGCGAGGCGATCGTCTCCGCGGTGGCCCGCGCCGCCCTGCTCGGGGCGCGCGGCAACAGCGGAGTGATCCTGTCGCAGATCGTCCGTGGCGCCGCCGAGGAGCTCGCCTCGCGCCCCGGCGAGCTCGTGGACCCGACGCTGGTCTCCGCTGCGCTGGCCCGAGCGGCCGACGCCGCCTACGCCTCGGTGCGCGACCCGGCCGAGGGGACCATGCTCTCGGCGGTCGCGGCGATGGCCCACCGGGTGGCGCGTGAGCTCGCCCACATGGAGACCGCGCGCCTCGACGGCGAGGTGAGCGAGGACGAGCAAGACCGGCTCCTGGCCGACGTCCTCGAGCACGCCCTCTCCGCCGGCAGCGAGGCGGTCGAGCGCGGGCGCGACCAGCTGGCGGCCCTGCGCGAGGCCGGGGTGGTCGACGCCGGGGCCTACGGCCTGACCGTGATGATCGCCGGCGTGGTCGCGGCGCTGCGGGGCGAGGAGCGCTCGCCGCTCGAGCACCAGGCACCGCCCGCGGCCTCCCTGCATCTGCCCCGGCACGAGTCGAGCCGGTACCGCTACTGCACGAACTTCGTGGTGTCCGGCGAGGAGCTCGAGCTTCGGCGGTTCCAGCGACGCCTCGAGGACCTGGGCGACTGCGTGCTCGTGGTCGGTGACGAGCGGACGCTCCGGGTTCATCTCCACACCGACGCTCCCGACGAGGCGGCGGTGATCTTCAGCGACGTGGGTGAGGTCTCGCGCTTCGACGTGGCCGACATGCGCGAGCAGGTGGCCGAGCGCGGCACCCGGCTCGGCGCCGGTGCGAGCGACGGCACGGCCATCGCGGCTCGCTGCGGAGCGGTCGCGGTGGCCTGCGGTCCCGGCCTGACCCAGCTGCTCGAGGGGCTCGGGGCACTCGTGGTCGACGGCGGAGCGAGCATGAACCCCTCGACCTACGAGCTCCTCGCCGCGAGCCGCGCGGTGGACGCCGAGGAGGTCGTCGTGTTACCCAACAGCCCGAACGTGATCCTGGCCGCCGAGCGGGCGGCCGAGCTCTCCGAGCGGCCGGTCGAGGTCGTGCCCACACGGTCTCCGCAGGAGGGGTTGTCGCTGCTGGTCGAGCTGGGCCCGGACAGATCCGCCGCCGACAACGTCGCGGCGATGCGCGCCGCCGCGACGCGACTGCGCACCGGGGGCGTCGCCCCCTCCGCGCGTGACGACGCTCGCGGGCGCTTCCGCGCCGGCGACGCGGTGGGCTTCGTGGGGGACGAGCTCGTCGCCTTTGGCGATCCGGCCGAGACGCTCGCCGGCGTGGCCGAGCGCATCGCCGACGGATCCGAGCTGCTCACGTGCATCGCCGGCGAGGGCGCCCCGGCCGGCCGAGCCGCCGTGGAGGCCGTGCTGGCCAACGGGACCGAGGTCGAGTACCACGAGGGCGGGCAGCCGGCCTGGTGGTGGCTGCTGAGCGCGGAGTAGGGGCGTCCGGTCAGAGCCGTATAGAGGCTCCATCGCTCTCCGCTTCGCCGACACCTCCGAGCTGCCGCGGTCCGAGGCGCTCGCCGCGCCGTTGCGCTCGCTCCCGCGGCCTAGCCGCCTCGAGGCACCGCTCGGGCTGAAGGGTCGCTCGGCCGAGGCGGCGGCCACGCTCGGGCTCGCGACCGTCGGCGACCTGCTCGAGCACCTGCCCGACCGCCATCTCGACCGCCGCGAGGGCCGCCAACTGGCCTCGCTGAGCCCGGGGGAGGAGGCGACCGTCGGGGTCGTGGTCAAGGACGTCACGAGCCGGCCCATGCGCCGTCGCAGCGGCGTGCGCGTCGAGGCCCGCGTGGCCGACGACAGCGGTCCGGCGCTCGCCATCTGGTTCAACCAGCCGTGGGTGGCCCGGCAGCTCGCGCCGGGCGCGAACGTCCTCCTGCGCGGCGCGGTCAAGCAGCGCAACGAGTTCCACGTCCGCGAGTGGGAGTCCTTCGAGGGCGCCGACGCCGCGGTGCACACCCAGGGCCTCGTGGCCATGTACCCCGCAGCCCACGGGATCTCCAAGCGGCTCCTGCGCGAGCTCGCCCAGCGCGCGCGCGAAGGGGTCCGCGACGTGCCCGAGCCGCTGCCGGCCGGCCTGCGCGTGGCCGAGCGGCTGCCCGAGCGCTCCGCGGCCCTCGCGGGCGCCCACTTCCCGACCGCGGACGCCGAGTTCGAGGCGGCGCGGCGACGGCTCGCCTTTGAGGAGCTGTTGCTGCTCGAGCTCGCGCTCGGCCGCCGCCGGCGCGTCCGCCACGCCGCGCGGCGCGCGACGCCGCTCGAGCTCGGCGGCGAGCTGGTCGAGCCGTGGCGCGCACGCCTGCCGTTCGAGCTCACGGGGGAGCAGCGTCTCGCGGTCGAGGAGGTCGACCGCGACCTCGCGGGCGAGCACGCCATGCAGCGACTGCTGATGGGCGAGGTCGGCTCGGGCAAGACCGTGGTCGCCCTGCACGCCATGCTGCGGGCGGTCGAGACCGGGCGTCAGGCCGCGCTCATGGCCCCGACCGAGACCCTGGCCGAGCAGCACCTGGCCACCCTCGACCGCCTGCTCGGCGGCCTCGTGCCGATCGCCCTGCTCACCGGCTCGACCCCGGCGGCGCGGCGGCGCGAGCTGCTCGGCCGGCTGGAGAGCGGCGAGCTCGCGCTGCTGGTCGGCACCCACGCGCTGATCGAGGCGCCGGTGCGCTTCCGCGACCTGGCGCTGACTGTGATCGACGAGGAGCACCGCTTCGGTGTGCGACAGCGCGACGCCCTCGCGGCCAAGGCGCCGGAGGGCCGCACGCCGCACCTGCTCCACCTGACGGCGACGCCGATCCCCCGCACGCTCGAGCTCACCAGCTACGGAGATCTCGAGACCACCGCCCTGCGCGAGCTGCCCTCGGGCCGCCGGCCGGTCGAGACCCATGTCGTCTCCGGCGAGCGCGCGCGGGCCCGGGCCTACGAGCGCATCCGCGAGGAGATCGCCCGCGGTCGGCAGTGCTTCGTGGTCTGCCCGCTCGTCGAGGAATCGGAGGCCCTGCAGGCCCGCGCGGCGACCGTGGAGGCCGAGCGCCTGCGCGAGACCGAGTTCCGCGACCATCGCTTGGCGCTCGTGCACGGGCAGCTTCCCTCGCACGAAAAGGCGACGGCCATGCGCGAGTTCGCCTCCGGCTCGGCCGACGTGCTCGTGGCCACGAGCGTGATCGAGGTGGGCATCGACGTGCCCAACGCGACGGTGATGGTGATCGAGGAGGCCGAGCGCTACGGGCTCTCCCAGCTGCACCAGCTCCGCGGACGGGTCGGGCGTGGAGCGCACGGCGGGGTGTGCATCCTCTTCGGCGACGCGAAGCTGCCGCGCCTCGCGGCCATCGCCGCCGAGTCCGACGGCTTTCGCCTCGCCGAGATCGACCTCGAGCTGCGGGGGGCGGGGGAGGTCCTGGGAACCCGACAGTCCGGTCTCCCGCGGCTCAAGTTCGCGACCCTGCCCGAGGACGAGGAGCTGCTCGTGCTCGCTCGCGCCTGGGCCGAGCGGCTGCTCGAGGACGACGAGAGGCTCGAGGCGGCCGAGCACGTGCTGCTCCGCGAGGCGGTCGACGCGCGCTTCGCGGTCGAGTCCGAGGAGCGGCCGGACGGCCTCGAGCTCGTCGACTCGCCGAGCGGCTGACGCCCCGTGCGCGTCGTCGCCGGCCACCTGCGCGGCCGCCGCCTCACCGCACCGCCCGGGCGCGACACCCGCCCGACCTCCGACCGCGTCCGCGAGGCGCTGTTCTCGATCGTCGGGCCGCTGGACGGCGCCCGCGTGCTCGACCTCTTCGCCGGCTCGGGTGCGCTGGGGATCGAGGCGCTCTCGCGCGGCGCGCGCAGCGCCACCTTCGTCGAACGAGACGCCCGCGCGGTCGCGGTGATGCGCCGCAACCTCGAGGCCCTACGGCTCTCCGATGCGGCGCTTCACCGTCGCGACGCGCTGGCCTTCCTGCGGGCGGCGAACGCCACCTACGACCTCATCTTCCTGGACCCGCCTTATAGTTGCGCGCCGCGCCTGGCCGGGCCGCTCTCCGCGGCGCTGCCGGGAGTGCTCTCCACCGACGCCCTGATCGTGACCGAATCCGACAAGCGAACCCCTCTTCTGCTCGAGCTGCCGCTCGTACTCGAGCGAACCTACGGCGACACCCGGATCGCCCTGCACCGTGACCGCTGAGCGGCTGGGAGTGGCCATCTGCCCGGGCTCCTACGACCCGGTCACCCACGGCCACCTCGACATCATCACCCGCGCCTCCGGGATCTTCGAGCAGCTCATCGTGGCCGTGGTGAACCTCCCGATCCGCAAGCAGAAGACCCTGTTCAGCGCCGACGAGAGGTGCGGGATGATCTCCTCCGAGGTCGAAAAACTCGGGAATGTGCAGGTCAAATCCTTTGATAGGCTCATCGTCGACTTCGCCCGGGAGAACGGCGCCACGGTGATCGTGAAGGGCCTCCGCGCGATCTCCGACTTCGAGTACG
>CADCVU010000173.1 GCA_902806245.1 uncultured Solirubrobacterales bacterium | reverse complement strand
GGCCGCCGTCCCGGCGCCGAGGGTGACGACGGCGCCCACGTCGGCGCCGAGACGCCCCGAGCCCATCACCGCCGCCGCCCCGAGGCCCGCCGCCGCGAAGATCGCGGCGGCGCGGCCGGGGCTCGTTACCGTCAGAGCCAGGGCCGCCCCCACGCCGATCAGCACCGACACGCTCAGCAGCGCCTCGAGCTCGTTGCCGATCCCGAAGAAGCGAGCGCCGCCGGCCGGGTTGGGACCGGCGAGCGAGAGCGCGGTCAGCGGCGAGCCGAGCCCCAGGTCCACCGTGTAGGCGCACAGGACCGCCGCCGCTGGGAGCGCGGGGCCGCGCGGCCAGGGCAGGAGGCGATCGGTGAGCGCCGCGAGACCGAGCGACCCGAGGGCGAGCAGTCCGGCCTCGAGGGAAAGGGAAGAACTCGGGCCCGCGGAGAGCGCCGCGGTGGCCAGGGCGAGCCCCGGGAACCACAGCGTGGCGAGCAGGCCGAGGCGCAGGCCCGTCCGCGTGCCCGCGCGCCCCCGCACCGAGGCGAGCGCGGCCACGGTCGCGACCCAGGCCGCGAGCAGGGCGAGCAGGGCCGGCGGTCGGCTGGGCCGAATTGCGCTGAGGCGCTCGTGCTGGCGGATCGCCGCGCCCCCCGAGCCGGGGCGAGCCTCGATCCGCCGGCCCGCCATCGTCGGCGGCACCGGCACTCCGAGGTGCTCGAGCACGGTCGGCGCCACGTCGGTGGCGGCGACGAGCCCGCTCCGGCGGGTCGTCGACGATCCGAAGCCGGCGCCGGCCTCGAAGCCGGGGCCCGCGAGGCCGGTGGCGAGCAGCGGCGCGCGCGGTGCGGCCGCCGGCGGTGCCCGCATCACGTAGACGAGATCGGACGGCGAACGGAGCTCGAGCAGCCGGTCGAGGACGGTGAGGCCTCCCTCGCCGACCGGCAGCCGCGCGACCAGGACATCGGCCTCGCGCCAGGCCGCGCCGGCCCGCGCCGCCGCCGCGCCCGGCGAAGCGGTCGACTGCGCGTCCATCCGCCCGTCGAGATCGGCCGCGACCGCGACCTCGGGCGCACGCGAGGGGCCGAGATAGACCACTACGCGTCCGGCGCGCCGCGCGGTCGCCCTCAACAGACCGGGCTCGAGCCGGGCCGGCGCCCGCCTCGCACGCGCCCTCACCTCGTCCCATCGTCCGACCTCCGGGCCGCCCCCCGGCCGCGCTGCGAGCGCGAGCGGCGGCGGCGCACGGTCGTAGAGGCCGAGCGGCACGCGCGTGCCCTGGCTCAGGTCGAGCGCGAACTGCTCGGGCGCGTACCCGCCGACCGTCGGGCTCGTCAGGCCGACGGCAAGGCCACGCCGGCGCTCGCCGAGCCGCTCCAGAAGGGCCCGATCACCGCCCGCGGCGTCCGGCCAGGGCAGAAGGAGGATCGCCGCGCGGGCCTGCGGGGCCGACGGTGCGGCGAGCGCGGGGACCGCGGCCGCCCCGAAGACCGCCACGAGGGCACCGAGCGCTCCGACCAGGCTCCGCGCGCGCCGAACGACGGAGTCCCCCATGCGCCAGACTCTACGTTCATGGCCGACCGCAACTTCGTCAAGCTGACCTTCCTCAAGCTCGATCCCGCGTGGCGTCGACAGCACGCCGAGGCGCGCGCCCAGGACAAGCGCGAGCTCGCCGCGGCCTGCCTCGACTTCGCCGAGGACCACTTCCTGAGGACCTACTCGCTCGTCGGCACCCGCGGCGACGCGGACCTGATGGTTCGGACCGTCTCCCCCAGCCTCGACTCGATCCACGAGCTCCACGTGGTCCTCAACCAGAGCGGTCTCATGCAGTGGGCGACGATTCCCTACTCGTATCTCGCCATGACCAAGCCGTCGCCCTACACGCCGCCGGACGAGACCTCGCCGCTCGCCCCGCGGGCGGGCTCCGAGAAGCGCTTCCACATCGTCTACCCGATGTGGAAGAAGCGCGAGTGGTACCGCCTGCCCGGCGAGGAGCGGATGCGGATCATGCGCGGCCACATCGAGGTCGGCCGGCGTCATCCGTCGATCGAGATCAACACCGCCTACAGCTATGGTCTGGACGACCAGGAGTTCCTGGTCTCCTTCGACGCCGACGACCCGGGCGAGTTCCTCGACCTGGTGCACGAGCTCCGTGGCACCGAATCGAGCCTCTACACCGAGTCGGAGACGCCGATCTTCACCTGCATATCGACCTCGGTCGAGCGCGCTCTCAACGCCCTCGACGGCGAGGCCACGGCCGTCACCCCGACTCTGACCTGACATCACGCCCATGAACCTGCACGGCAACGGCAACGGCGGCGCCCCCGACCACGACGGAATCCCTCCCGCGAGCTCAGAGCTCGGACTCCTCGGGGGAGAGCTGGACACGGAGATCCGCGACATCACGGTCATCGGCGCCGGTCCGGTCGGCCTGATCACCGCCTTCTGGGCCGGCATGCGCGAGGCCAGCTGCCGGATCATCGACTCGCTGCCCGACCTCGGCGGCCAGCTCACCACGCTCTACCCCGAGAAGTGGATCTTCGACGTGCCCGGCCACCCGCGCGTGCTGGCCAAGGACCTCGTCGACCAGCTTCGCCAGCAGGCCGTCGAGCAGTTCGACGTCCCCATCCACCTCGAGACCACGGCCGACCGGATCGAGTACGAGCCCGACCCCGAGGACCCCGATCGTCAGATCCTCCGCCTCAAGACCGACCGCGGCGACCTGCTCACCCGCACGGTGATCATCGCCGGTGGCCACGGCGCCTTCGAGCCCAAGAAGCTGCCGGGCTACGACATGGATCCGTGGGAGGGTCGCGGCGCTCACTACCTGGTCGGCGAGAAAGCGGCGTTCGCCGGCAAGAAGGTGGTGATCATCGGCGGCGGCGACTCGGCCTGTGACTGGACGATCAACCTGCTCGACACCGCCGAGTCGATCACCCTGGTGCACCGCCGAGAGGGCTTCCGCGCCCACGAGGTGACGGTCAAGGAGATCGAGGAGGCGGCCGCGGCCGGCAAGGTCGACGTGCGCACGCCCTACCAGGTCCGCGAGGTCGCCGGCGACGGAGGGGTCGAGCGCATCACCCTCTTCCACTCCGAGAACGAGGAGGAGGTGGTCGATCTCGAGTGCGACGCCATCCTCCTGCAGCTCGGGTTTAAGACCGCGCTCGGCCCGCTCAAGGAGTGGCCGCTCGAGATCTCCAAGGGCGCGATCGTCGTCGACCAGCTCATGCACACCTCGATGGAAGGGGTCTGGGCCGCCGGCGACATCACCACCTTCGACGGCAAGCTCAAGCTGATCGCCACCGGGTTCGCCGAGTCGGCGATCGCCGTCGCCCAAGCGGTCCAGCGGATTCGACCCGACATGCGGCTGCAGCCGAAGTACTCGACCAACACCGGTGTGCCGGGGGCCGTGGAGGGACAGGCGTAGGGCCGCTCTCTTCGAAGGTCCTCGCAACGAGGCTTCGCGCGCGCTGCGCCCATCTCGACCTACCGACCGAAGCGCTGGGGCTTCGAGTCGGTCCGGACAGCTCCGTCCCGGGGCCCCTGACGCTAGACCCGTCGCACCCGGAGATCCTCGTGAGCAGTCGCCACCGCTGCGAAGTCGTCGTGCTGAGTCACCACCGAGAGCCCGTGCTCGACCGCGGCGGCTGCGATCAGCGCGTCGAGGATCCGCACTCGCACGTGCTTCCGCCAGCAGTCGCGCCCGAGCCGCGCGAACGCTGACCTGCGTAGTGCGACACCGCAGGACCTGAACGGCGTGCTTAGTCAGGCCGGCTGAGGCACCGCCCGTCCGTCGCGCCGCAGGGCGACGATCGCCGACGCGATCGCCGCGAGCCACACGCCGATCAGCACGACGTAGGCCGCCACGAGGACCTCCGTCGGCGCGCCGACGGCCTCACCGAAGGTCTTGGTGTTGGTGACCAGGATCAGCCCTCCGACCGCGGCCCCGAGAACCCGCGCGGGGAGCTTGCGCACCAGCCACGCCGCGATCGGTGCGGCGATCAGGCCCCCGACGAGCAGCGCGACGAGCCAGCCGACGTTGATCTGGGCGAAGCTGAGCGCGATCAGGAAGCCCGCGGAGGCGCCGAGGGTCACCAGGAACTCCGACGTGTCGATCGACCCGACGACCTTGCGCGGCTCCAAGCGCCCCGAGGAGAGCAGCGACGACGTGCCGATCGGGCCCCAGCCGCCCCCGCCCATGGCGTCGATCAGGCCGGCGAAGGCACCGAGCGGAGCGAGGAAGATCGCCCGCAGACGGCCCTGGTCGGCCTTTGGCTGCGGCGTGTGGCGCCGCCGTGAGAAGCGCGCGAGGATGTAGAGGCCGAGGAAGAACAGGATCGCCGCGATCCACGGCTCGGCGATCTCGGCGGACAGGGAGCTGAGCACGACGGCCCCGACGAAGGCGCCGATCGCGCCCGGCGCGGCCATGATGCCCACGGTGCGCCAGTCGACGTTGCCGAAGCGCCAGTGGGCCGTCCCCGAGGCGAGCGTCGTGCCGATCTCGGCGAGGTGGACGGTCGCCGAGGCGATCGCCGGGGCGGCTCCCGCGGTGAGCAGCAGCGTGGTCGTGGTCACGCCGTAGGCCATCCCGAGGGTGCCGTCGATGAGCTGAGCGATCAGCCCGAAGAGTCCGAGTACCAGCAGCTTCTGCACCGCGCCGTCTCCTTCCCGAGCTTGCGTACTGACTTGGTGGGCAATAAGCTAACAGGTATCTGCCCGCGCGGGCGGCGGAGCCACGAGGCCTAGACGATCCGGGTCTCGAGGCGCCCGAGCTGGGGCGAGACGACGGCGAGCTCGTCGCCGGGCTCGAGCCACACGCGCGGGCGGCGCAGGCTCCCGACCCCCGCCGGCGTGCCCGTGAAGACGACGTCGCCGGGCTCGAGGGTCATCAGGCCGGAGAGGTAGGCCAGCAGCGCCGGGACGGGGTGGATCAGGTCGGCCGTCGAGGCCTGCTGCATGGTCTCGCCGTTGCGCACGAGCTCGATCTCGATGGCGTCGGACGGGCCGGCCTCGTCGGGGGTGACGAGGGCCGGTCCGCAGGGGGCCGAGCCGTCGAAGACCTTGCCCGGCATCCACTGCGGCGTGGCCATCTGGAGGTCGCGGGCCGAGAGGTCGTTCAGCAGGGTGAAGCCGGCGATGTGGGCCGACGCGTCGGCCTCGCCGACATCGCGGGCGCGGCGGCCGACCACGAAGGCGACCTCCGCCTCGTAGTCGACCTTCTCGCTCGCAGCGGGCAGGGCTACCTCGGCGCCGGGGGCGGCGAGGGCGTTGCGGTACTTGGCGAAGAAGGTCGGCGTGGCCGGCGGGTCGAGCCCCGCCTCTTCGGCGTGCGAGCGGTAGTTGAGGCCGATGCCGATCAGCTTGTCCGGGTCGGGAATCGGCGGCAGGAGCCGCGGGTCGCTCGCCGGAATGTCCACCCCCTCCGACTCCGCGACCGCCGCCGCGGCATCCTCGACGCGTCCCGACTCGAGCAGCGCCCGCACGCTCGGCGGCCCGTCCGGCGGATCGCCCCCGAGCGCCTTCCAGACGTCGACGATCGCCTTGCCGCGCAGGGCGCCGGCGCGGGGGCCCGACCCGGCGTCGTAGGTGACCAGGCGCATGCCGGGGAGCTTACGAGGCCCTCTCGCAGGGGGCGCGCAAGAGCAACGATTTCGCTCGGAGCGGGAAGATCCTCGTATGTGAGGCCGGTCACGGAGGCCCTGCTACCTTCCGCTTCACAGGGAGCTGGGCAACTGTCTCGCCCCGGGGCGGGCCGAAGAAGGGAGCAGTCGTGAGGGGATCACGCACGCGCGCCGACGGCGTGACCGATCAGGGGACCGGTCGCCGAGGACCGCGCCGCCGCGCCCTCCTGTTGCTCCTCGCGCTCGCGAGCCTCGTGGGCACCCTGGCCCTCGCGAGCCTGGCCGGCGCTGTCGTCGCGCCGGGTCCCCCGGGAAGCCCGCCCCCCGGCGGCAATCCGGCCTCCGGTCAGGAGAAGCTCGTCGGCAATGGGTCCTTCGGGCCGCTGTTCGAGGAGCCCAACAGCTTCATCCGGCCGGGCCGCCCGCTGAACACGGGCCCCAACCCGAGCCCCAACGAGCGGCTGATCGCCCAGGGCCCCTCCAAGTGCGTGGTCGTCGAGGGCGGGGACCGAACGCGAGCCCAGCGCAACGCCGACCCCGAGAACGACGGGTTCATCAACTGTAAGGTCCCGGCCGCCAGCATCTCGGTGACGCCCTTCAACGACAGGTTCGTCTCCTGGAACGCGGTCGACTCGACCGAGAACAACGAGGCCAGCATCGCGTTCGAGTACGGCGTCAAGTCGATCAACGACCGCTCGCGCTCGTTCCGCATCAAGAAGGGCGCCGCCAGGGGCGACAGGTTCTCGATCCCCAATCCAGAGGACGGCGGCGCCAACCCCGGAGGCGACCCCGACACGGACCCGGTGCTTCCACCCGGACGCGACAGGAATGGCCAGAACGACGGATCGATGTTCTGCGCCGACCACACCTTCCTGCCGGACGGCCGGGTGATCGCCGTGGGCGGCACCAACTACTTCAACGATCCGGGGGCACCGGACAACCCGAGTACCCCCGTGCGCGAGGACACGATCGGCGCGATCGAGCTTCAGGGCGTCAAGAGCGCGCGCGCCTACGACTCGAGGACCGACCGCTGGACCCAGCTCGATCGCATGAACAAGGGGCGCTGGTACCCGAGCCTCGTCACCCTCGGCAACGGCGACCTGTTCGCCGGGAGCGGGGTCACCAAGCTGCTCAAGCCGGCCTACACGCCGCCGCGCAAGGACGGATCGGACCCCGACGAGTCAGGCCGCAACGTGACCGCGGTCGAGACCCTCTCCGACCCCAGGGCCAAGTGGAGGGAGAACGGCAACCCACGCGTGAACGGGCCGGAGCGCGACCGGTCGGAGCGCTCGCTGCCGCTGTTCCCGCGCCTGCACCTCCTGCCGAACGGGCACGTCTTCTACAACGCTGGCGGCCAGTCGTTCAACCCGTTCGGTGAGGGTTTCGACCAGGCCGCCTCCTGGAACATGGCGGCGTCTTACGATCCCGAGGAGGAGAAGTGGATGAGCCTCGGCGTGCCCGGGCTCACCGACACCGGCCCGGGCGGTACGCCGGGCCTACCGATCAAGGACACGCGCGGGACCCCGGCGTTCGGCTTCCGCGGTTCGACCCACTCGGCGATGCTGCCGCTCAGGCCGGACAGGGACGGCCGGTACAGGAAGGTGGAGCTCCTCACCGGCGGCGGCCTGGCGGCACAGGCGACGCCGAGTCCGGGTTCCTACTTCCCGACCCGCAGCAGCCGGATCACGACCGTCCAGACCAAGGGCGACCGCGCCAAGACGATGACCCGCGAAACCGGCCCGATGAAGAACCGCGGGAGGAACGGAGGAGATCAAGAGGATGCCACGGACGGCTTCCAGGCGCCTGCTATCGACGCTCCGGAGGAGACCGGTGCCTGGTATCGCTCGACCGCCGTTCTGCCCACCGGCCAGGTGGCCGCGTTCGGCGGCGCCGACCGCGACGAGGTCGCCTTCCCCGGCGTCGAGAAGACGATCAGGGAAGTCGAGATCTTCGAGCCGAGCGCCGACAACCCGGGCAACGCGACGCCCAACGACCGCCAGGGCGCCTGGCGGCCCGCGGCCTCTGCCCAGAAGCGGCGTGGGTACCACAACACCTCGGCGCTGTTGCCGGACGGGCGTGTGCTCTTCGGCGGCCTGGCCACGATCAGCACCGGATACACCAGAGACACCCAGATCCCGCCCACCGGCGGGGAGCCTCCGCAGGATCGCGGGCCGAACGGCCACGATCCCTCGATGGAGATCTGGACCCCGCCGTACGACATGAGTCAGGGCCGGCTCAGGATCGAGTCGGCGCCGCGCTGCTCCAACAACATGAGAACGATGAACGTGGACACCGATGCCCGACAGGGTCAGGTCAAAAGCATCGTCCTGGTGAAGAACACCACGCAGACCCACGTGGTCGACCCCGATCAGCGCCAGGTCGAGCTGCCGTTCAAGGAGTCGAGGGACGGTCGGCTCAAGGTCGAGATTCCCAACCGCAACGTCGTCCCGCCGGGTCCGTACATGCTGTTCGTCAACAAGAAGAGCAGGAACTCCAAGACGCCGCCTCCCTCGATCGCCAAGCAGATGTTCGTCGGCCCCGAGGCCTGCAAGGTGACCGGCGGTCCCGGGGACGACGGCCGAGGCGTGCGCTGCACGAGACGGGGCACCGATCGAAACGACATCATCCGCGGCACCGAGGGTCCCGACGTGATCTGCGCCGGGCCCGGCAACGACGTCGTCTACGGCCTCGGCGGCGACGACGTCCTGCTCGGCGCCGCCGGCAACGACGTGCTGTTCGGCGCCGACGGCAACGACCGCCTCGAGGGAGGAGCTGGCAACGACCAGCTCATCGGCGGTCGCGGCGACGACCGCGCCACCGGGAACTCGGGGGCCGATGACCTCGCCGGCCAGGACGGGCGCGACTCGCTCGACGCCCGCGACGGCGTCCAGCGCAACGACGTGGTGAACGGCGGCGGTGGAGACGACACCTGCGGGACCGATCGCGGCGACCGCAGGACCTCCTGCTGAGGCGGGCGGCGGTTCCGGCGGTCCTCGCGGTCGTCGTCGCCGCCGTGTCGTGCCCATCCTCGGCGCAGGCCCACGGCGAGTCGAGCCCGCTCATCCGGACGGTGGTCGACCGCGTCGAGGTTCCGGCGCCCGGGATCGACGTGACTACGGAGGCCGGCGCCGCGGCCGCCCTTCGGGTCGTGAATCGCGGACCGGCCGAGCTCGAGGTAGCCGCCCCGGGCGGCGAGCCGTTCCTGCGGATCGGTCCGCGGGGCACGTCCGCCAACGTAGCTTCGCTCTACTGGTACAGGACGGGCAACCCCGATGGCCTCGGCGCCCTTCCCGAAGGCATCCCGCGAGGGGCACCGCCGCGCTGGGCACGGGTCTCGAGCGAGCCCACGTGGACCTGGTTCGAGCACCGCCTGCATCCCGCGCCGGTCACCGTGCCGCCCGACCTGTATCGCAGTCAGCGGCGGCAGACGTTGAGCGACTGGTCGGTGCCCGTCCGCATCGGCGGCCGCTCCGGCCAGATCGACGGGCACGTCGAGTACCGGCCTGCGCTCGGGAGCGTCGTCAGCGCCCTGTCCTCGCCGGCGCAGCCGCTGCCGGGGGTCTTCGTGGCGATGGTGCCCGGCCCGCGGCCCAGCCTCCTGGTCCAGAATCAGAGCCGCCGCGCGCTCCTCGTCCGGGGCAGGCAAGGGGAGCCGTTCGCGCGCATCAGCCGGCGCGGTGTGCAGGTGAACCTGAAGAGCCCCACCCACCAGGAGGACCAGCGCAGCAGGGGGGGCTCTCCGGATGAGATCGCCGATCCTGCCGCCGCCCCACGCTGGCGCCGGGTCGAGGAAGCGCCGAGCTATCTGTGGTTCGACTCCCGGGCAGGCTACACGCCTGAGGAGCCACCCGACGAGATCACCGAGAGGTCGTCGCGAACGGTTCTGAAGCGCTGGGAGGTCCCACTCGAGAGTTCGGCCGGTCCGGCCGTGATCCGGGGGACGACCAGCTGGATGCCGAGGCGCCGCGAGACGACGCCCGTCGACGGCGCGAGCGTGACGATCCTTACTTTCATCGGCGTGGCGACGGTCGTCGGCCTGGCCGCGGCCGGAGCGACGCGCCTCAGGCGCAGACGCGTGGGCGCCAGAGGCTAGGGCTCCAGGCCTCGACGAGCGCGCGCGGAGGCGGCGTGGCCACCCGTCGCGGCGAGCCGAAGAGAGCCCGAACGTCCTCCGGCCGCGTACCCTCTGTGAGACATGGCGCGCGACGACAAGCCGGGTAGGAGCAGGGACACGATGCCGACCGGGCGTGTGCGGCGCACCGCCAAGGTGGGCTCCCTCGTCGGCGGCCAGGCCGCCCGCGCCTACGCGACCAAGGCGGCCAACCTCACCCGCTCCGAGCAGGGCCGGCGCGAAGCGGCCGAGCGCCGCCAGGTCGAGGCCGCCGAGCAGATCGTCGAGGTCCTCGGGTCGATGAAGGGCGCCGCCATGAAGGTCGGCCAGGTCGCCTCGTTCATTGACGCCGGCGCGCTGCCCCCCGAGGCCTCGAAGCGCATCCAGCAGAAGCTGGCCGAGCTGCGCGACTCGGCTCCGCGCGTCTCCTTCAAGGACATGCGCCGGGTGATCGAGCAGGACCTCGGCGAGAAGCTTCGCGACGTCTTTGCCGAGTTCGAGGAGGACGCCGTGGCCGCGGCCTCGATCGGCCAGGTATACCGCGCGCGCCTGCACGACGGACGCGAGGTGGCGGTCAAGGTCCAGTACCCGGGGATCGGCTCGGCCGTCCGCGCCGACCTCCAGAACCTCGGCCTGCTGCTGCGGGCCGGCAAGCGCATCGCCCCCGGTATGGACGTCAAGGCGATGTCGACCGAGGTCCGCGAGCGCCTGACCGAGGAGCTCGACTACGAGCACGAGGCCCAGTCCCAGCGCGCCTTTGCCCGCGCCTGGAAGAGTCACCCGTTCGTCTACATCCCGGATGTGGTGACCGACCTGTGCGCCGAGCACGTGCTGGTGACCGAATGGGCCGAGGGGATCGGCTTCGAGGAGGTCAAGACCCTCCCCCGGCCCGAGCGCGACCGCTTCGGCGAGATCGTCTTTCGCTTCTTCTTCGAGTCGCTCTACCGCATCGGTCACTTCTCGGGCGATCCCCATCCCGGCAACTTCCGGCTCATGTCCGACGGACGCGTTGCCTTCCTCGACTTCGGCATGACCCGCAAGGTCGACCGCGGCTGGGTCGAGCACGAGCGCGCGATCTTCCGTCTCGCCTTTGACGGCGACGCGGAGGGCCTCTACCGTGAGCTCACCGGCATGGGCTTCTACGCCGCCGACGACCCCGAGGTGACGCCCGAGCGCGTGCTCGCCCACTTCGAGGCGGCGACCGCCTGGTACGGCGAGGACGGGGAGACCACGCTCGACGCGGAGGTCGTCCGCGCGACGATGATCGACCTCGGCGACCCGCGCTCCGAGCACTGGCCGCTCATGCGCCGCGCCACCCTGCCGCCCGAGCGTATGCTGGCCACGCGCATGGAGGCGCTCACCCTAGGCGTCCTGGGCCAGCTCGAGGCGCGCGCCAACTGGGGCGCGATCGCGCGCGAGTGGCTCTACGGTGAGCCGCCGGCGACCGAGCTGGGACGCGAGGAGGAGGGCTTCTTCGATCGGCTCGCCTCGAGTGGGCGGTCTGACTCGACGCGTCCCGCGGAGCCGATCGCCTGAGCGAGGACGACCTCGCCGTCGCGCACCTGCGCGCCGCCGATCCCATAATGGGTGCGCTGGTCGAGCGCCTCGGGCCGCTCAGCCTCGCCGAGCGCCGGCGCGGTCGCCCCGACGATGCCTACGGCTCGCTGCTGCGCGCGATCGTCGGTCAGCAGCTCTCGACCAAGGCCGCGCACTCCATCCACGAGCGTCTGCTCACCCTCTTCGGCGGCCGCACCCCGGCGCCGGCCGAGCTCCTGGCCGCCGACCCCGAGGAGGTCCGGGCGGTCGGACTGTCCAGGTCGAAGGTGGCCTACCTGCGCGACCTCGCCGCGCACGTCGAGGACGGGCGCCTGCCGGTAGATCGTCTGCACGAGCAGGACGACGCCGCGGTGGCCGCCGAGCTGACCGCGGTGAAAGGGCTCGGCCAGTGGACCGCCGACATGTTCCTCATCTTCCACCTCGGCCGGCCGGACGTCCTCGCCGTCGGTGATCTCGGCGTCCGTCGCGGGGCCGAGCGCGCCTACGGCCTCGGGGCCCTGCCGGACGCGGCCGAGCTCGAGCGGATCGCCGAGCCGTGGCGACCGCAGCGGTCCCTCGCCTGCCTCTACCTGTGGCGCTCACTCGACAACGAGCCGGGATAGCCCGCTCGCGGTGTCGCCGCGCCGCCAGCCGGGTATGACCCTCGACATGTCCAACGCCAAGAAGGGCCGCCCCGGCGGCTTCCGACACCATGAGCGTCCGCCCGACCCGGCTGAGGTCGCCGACCGGCCGCTCGAGCCCAAGGAGCGCCCGGCGCCGCTCGACCCCGACGCGCTGCGCTCGGAGTCGCCCCACCACCGGCTGAACAAGCCGATCGACGGCGGGCCGAACCCGGCCGCCGACTCGGATCCCTACGAGCCGAACCCCGACGCCGAGGATCCCCCGCCCGTGGGCCAGTTTCCCGGTCCGGGCCCGGAGCCCGAGCTCCCCGAGGAGGACGACGAGCCGGGCTTCGCGCGCTAGCGCCGGCTCAGCCGCAGCTCGGCTCTTCGTCCGCCACGCGGAAGGAAGAACCGCACCCGCACGCCGCCACGACGTTCGGGTTCTTGACCTCGAAGCCGGCACCCATGAGGCTCTCGGTGTAGTCGACGACCGAGCCGTCGACGTACTGGAGGCTGGCCGGATCGACGATCAGGCGGATGCCGTGGTCCTCGAAGACCTGGTCGTCCTCCTTGCGCTCGTCGAGGGCGAGGGCGTACTGGAAGCCCGAGCAGCCCCCTCCGCGCACCCCGACGCGCAGACCGGCGTCGTCGCCGGCCTCCTGGCTGGCAAGGAACTGGGTGACCTTCTCGGCGGCGAAGTCGGTGAGGGTGACCATGGTGGTGCGATTGTACCGCGTCCGCTCGTCGCTAATCTGGTGGTTGATGCCGCGGCCCGAGGAGCTCCAGCACCGCATCGAGGAGGCGCTCCCGGGCGCCCGCGCGCAGGTCCAGGATCTCACCGGCGGCGGCGACCACTTCCGGGCCGAGATCGTCTCCGACTGCTTCGACGGGCTCTCGCGGATAGAGCAGCACCAGCTTGTCTACTCCATCTTCGGCGCGGAGATCGGCGGTCCGATCCACGCGCTCTCGCTCAAGACCTCGACTCCCGAGAGGACTCCATCGTGAACGAACCCGAGATCCGGAACTTCCTGCAGCAGGCGATCGACGAGAACGAGGTCATGCTCTTCATGAAGGGCACTCCCGACGCCCCGGCGTGCGGCTTCTCGGCGCGCACCGCGGCTGCGCTCGGCGCGCTCGGCGCTCGCTACGCCGCGCTCGACATCCTGCCCGATCCTCGCATTCGCCAGGAGCTCTCGGCGATCTCGAACTGGCCGACCATTCCGCAGCTCTTCGTCGAGGGCAAGCTCGTGGGCGGGGCCGACATCGTCACCGAGATGTACGAGACCGGGGAGCTCGCCGAGCTGCTCGGCGTCGAGCAGCCGGCCGAGGAGGACACCCCTTCGGCGCCCGAGCCGGCGGCTCCGCAGACCGGGCCGATCGGCCTCGAGAACCGGCTGAGCTAGCGCGACCGAGGCGATGGCCGAGTCCCGCCTGCGCCGCGCGCTCGGCTTTCGCGCCTCGCAGTCGCGCGCCCCCGGCGTCGTCCAGGAGCTCGGTGACGAGGCTTTCGATCTGAGCTACGAGGAGGCGGACGGGGACGGCGGGCTGCCCGACCCCGAGTCCGGCAGCCCGCTCGGCGAGCATCCAATGGCGAGCCCCGGGCCCGAGCGCGACCCGGAAGCATCCGAAGTCAAGACCGAGACCGACGGGCGAGCGGAGTGGGGCTTCGAGGCCGGCGAGCAGATAGCCGAGGGCCGCACGGCGGTGCGCTCTCTGGGCGGCGGCAGCCGCTTCGAGGTCTACCTCGTCTGGGACGACCATCTCTTCTCGCTCGCGGTGGCGAAGATGGTGCGCCCCGAGCTGGTCGAGAAGGAGGCTGTGCTGCGCGAGCTGCGCGAGGAGGCAGAGGTCCTCGAGCGTCTCGCGCATCCGGTGATAGTGCGCAGCTTCGACACCGTGCTCGAGGGCGCGCGACCTCATGTGCTGATCGAGCATCTCGAGGGCCCGACCCTGCGCAGGCTGATCCGCCGCCACGGCTCGCTCCCGCTCGAGCAGCTGCTGCCGCTGGCCGCCCACATCGCCGCGGCGCTGCACTACATGGCCGCCGAGGAGATGGTCCACCTCGACGTCAAGCCCGACAACCTGGTCATGAGCGTGCCCCCGCGGCTGATCGACATGAGCATCGCGCGCACCTTCGAGCACGCGGCTCGGCTGCGCGGCTCGATCGGCACCGACGCCTACATGCCGCCCGAGCAGTGCGACGCCTCGGCCCACCCCGGGATGGTCGGCCCGGCCTCCGACGTCTTCGGGCTGGGAGCCACGCTTTACCACGCGATCGCCGGAGCGGTTCCCTTCCCCCGCCCGCGCGAGGCGCGCGACAGCGAGGATCGGCTCGTCCGCTTCCCGCAGCTGGTCGAGGCGCCGCAGCCGCTGCCCTCGGGGACGCCCGAGTCGCTGCACGACCTCGTGCTGCGGATGCTGGCCAAGGCGCCTGACGAGCGCCCGAGCGCAGCCGACGTAGTGCTCGGCCTCGAGCCGCTCGTCGCCGCGCTGCCGCGCCGGCTCGCGCTGGCGCGAAGGAACACCCGCATGCGCTTCTAGTCCAGGCGCCGAGCGAGGCCTGAAGCGCTTTGGAGATACCACCTAACTCCGCTGACCCGCGTGCGTTCAGACGGTGAGCTTATGACCGAGCTGGCCGATTCCTCGTCGATGAACCGCACGCGATCGGCCGCGCTACGCCTGTTGAGCGACACGCGACTCGCCCGGCTCGCCGCCACCGGAGACCGTGACGCCTTCGCGATCATCTACGAGCGCTACTACCAGCCCTGTACCGTTACCGCCGCTCGCTCGTCCACCATCCCGACGATGCGCTCGACGCCCTGCAGAGCACGATGCTCCACGCCATGCGGGGCCTGGAGGCGCGCGAGGGGGATCTCGCCGTAAAGCCGTGGCTCTACCGGATCGCCCACAACGAGTCGATCTCGCTGCTGCGTCGGCGCCCTCAGGTCGACCAGCTCGATGCGGTGGACGCTGGGAGCGGCGGTGGGGCGGAGCAGGACGCCGAGGGACGCACGCGACTGCGCGAGCTCGTCGATGACATTCAGCAGCTGCCCGAGCGACAGCGCGGCGCGCTGGTGATGCGCGAACTGAGCGGGCTCCGTTACGCCGAGGTCGCCGCCGCGCTCTCGGTCTCGACCGACGCGGCCAAGCAGTCCGTGCTCGAGGCCCGGCGTGCGCTCGTCGACTTCGGCAAGGGCCGCGACATGGATTGCGAGACCGTCTGCCGCATGGTCTCCGACAGCGACCGCCGTACGCTGCGCGGGCGAGCTCTGCGAGCGCACCTGGGCGCCTGCGCGAGCTGCCATGAGTTCGAGACCGCTATCGGCACCCGCCGGGCGGATCTTGCCGCGTCTCACCCGCCCTTCCGGCCGCGACCGCGGCCGCCGTACTCCAGGGCCTGTCAAATGGTGGCGGCGGAGGCGGCGGGGGTCTGGTGGCGGGCCTGCTGGGCGGCGGAGGCGTCGGCTCGGCGGCCGGCAAGTCGCTGGCCGTCGGCGCCGTGACCGTCGCGGCGGCAGCCGGAGCGCTCGGCCTCGGCGGACCGAACGGACCGCTCCCGCCCGAAGGCGGCGAGGCGGAGGCAGCTGAGACCGACCGCCGCAGCGACTCCCGTCGCGACCGTGCGGCTGCGCGACGCGCCGCCCACGCTACTGAGGCTCGTCACGATCGCCTGCGCGCGCGCCAGAGGGCTCGGCACCGTCAACGATCGCGCGCCCAGGAGCGCCGCACCCGTGCGAGGCGCAGCGAGCTTCGTCAAGCCGGCGACTCTCCTCGCTCGGGGTCCGGCTCCGAACGCGACGACGAGCGCGAGAGCCGCGAGCCCCGGGACGAGCAGTACGGATCCGACCGCGAGAGCCGCGAGCCCCGGGACGAGAATCACGAATACGAACGCGAGGACGACTCAGTCTCCGAGGAGGAGCGCTACGAGGGCGACGCCGAGACAGAGCAGGAAGAGCTCGGCCGCGAGGATCCCTCGGAGTCGAGGGAGAGCACGACGAGAGCGAGGTCGACAGCTCAGGCGACGAGGACGACGACTGAGCCGAGGAGCTGGACATCTGTTCGAGGGATCAGCACCTCACTTCGCGGTCCGCCCCTCGTTGTCGATGGGTACCGCTCAACAACCGGGGAGACAGTCAGTGAAGGCACAGACCCACAGGCCGACCACCAAGCGCGTCGGCGCCGCACCGTCCATGTTCCTCGAGCTCTCGGCCGACGGGGTCGAGTCCGCTCCTGACCAGCGTTCCCTGACCCGCCGTGCGGGCATGGTCCTGTTGGCCGCGATCTTCTTCTCCGCCGTTCCGCTCGGCTGGGCGATGTCCGCCGACGCCAGCGACGCGCCGAAGGCGGTTGTCTCGAAGTCTGTGGGCGCGAGCGACGACGATGACGACGATGACGACGACGGCACGGCCAGCGACGGCGGCACGGCCAGCAACGGCGCTACGGGCGCCGAGACGCTCGGCAACACCGACGCGGGCGCCAACGCCCAGTTCACGGGTGCCTCGACCCGCGGCGAGACCGACGGGGCCGACGGCACCGGCGTGAGCGAGATGACGCAGGGCACCGGCGTCGAGACCCAGGGCAACACCGACGCGGGCGCCAACGCCCAGTTCACGGGTGCCTCGACCCGCGGCGAGACCGATCTGGGCGACGCCACCGGCGCCACCGAGATGACGCAGGGCACCGGCGTCGAGACCCACGGCAAGACCGACCCGCGCGCCGACACCGGCGTGTCGACCCGCGGCGAGACCGATCCCGGCGACGCCACCGGCGCCACCGAGCAGCGCTAGCGCAGACACTACGCAGACCAACGGCCGGGGCGATCCTGTGAAGGGCGCTCCGGCCGTCCTGCGTTCTCGCCGAGCTCTACGGGCTCGGTCGCGTGGCGCCGCTGACTACCGCGGCCGGCGCCGGTCGCGCGCCCGATCCACGGCGCCGCGTCCGATTCCCCGCCCGCGGTCGGCGTAGCGCCGCGCCATCGCCCGGTAGCGCTCCTTCTCCTCGGGCGAGAGCGCCTGCCAGCGCCGCCACGCCTCGAGGGCGAACGGAGCCAGCCGGCGCGCGCCGCGACCGAGCCCGCGACGGGGCGGAACGGGCGGCATCAGCGCGTAGCGCTCCCGGCCGTAGTCGAGGCGCGCGAGCGCTCCTGCTTGACCCAGTCGAGGTACTCGAGGATCCGATGCGAGTCGTGGATGACCTCCTCGCCGTGCACGAGGACGGGCACCCAGCGCTGCCCGGTCAGCTCCTCGACCTCGGGACGCTCGCTCTTGGGGAAGGGGACGCGCACCGTGTCGAACTCGATCCCTCGCTTGCGGAGCTTCTTGGCCACGGTTCCGCAGCGGCAGAGCATATCGGTCGGAGTGCGACAGCGGTAGAGGGTCGTCACGCCGTCGAGGTTAGCGACGGCCCGAGCGCGAGCCGGCCGCCGCGGCGCCCGCCCTCGGCTGGTCGGCGCGCCCGCCCGCGGATCGACGCGGACGCGGATGGCGGGCCGGCTCGGGCGACCCCGAGCCCTTGACCCGCCCGCTGCGCGGGCGCCCCCCGCGCAGCACGTCGTCGGTGTCGCGGTAGCCCTGCCACAGCAGGCGCTTCGACTTGCCCGGATGGGCGTTGAGCATCCCGAGCGGGTCGAACATGCCGGTCTCGTGACCGGGCTCGAGCACGGTCACGTCGATCCCGTTCCAGCGCCCGCCCTCGAGACGCTTCTCGAGGTGGGAGCTGTTGCCGAGCGTGCGCCAGAGGATGTCGTACATGCGCAGCGCGACCTGCGGGAGGAGCCGCAGCGAGTTCGCCCGTGGCAGCTCCGAGGGGACGACGGAGAGGATGAAGATCTCATCGGCGCCCCAGTCCTCCGCGTACTCGAAGGGAACGTTCCAAAGGAAGCCGCCGTCGGCGTAGAGGTCGCCGTCGAGCTCGATCAGGGGATGGAGCAGGGGGATCGTGTAGCCGATCCGGCTGACCGTGCGAAAGCGCTCGACATCCGACTCGGTGCGGTTGCCCCGCAACTCCTCGCAGCCCGCCGAGAGGTTGGCCACGACGTAGGTCAGCTCGGTCTCCGAGTCGAAGCAGCGGTCGAAGTCGACTCGACTCTCGACCAGCTCGGTGAGCCCGTTCATGGAGAACAGCGAGTTGCCGAGCAGGGCGTTGCGACGCAGGGAGGGTCTCAGGATCCGCGGTAACGAGACCGTGCGCGACCAGAACTCCCACAGCGCCTCGGCGCCCGCGGTGGCGTAGACCAACGAGTTGCAGACGCCGATCGACGAGCCCACGATCAGGTCCGGCTCGATGCCCTCCTCGTCGAGGCGGCGCAGGCAGCCGGCCTGATAGGCGCCGCGCGAGCCGCCGCCCGCGAGGATGAAGGCGGTCTTGCGGCCTGGCGGCACGGGCCTCAGATCCCGGAGTCGACGCTGTGGTGCTGGTTGTGCAGCCCCTCGAAGTGGCGCTGGCAGTCGAGACAGCGGACGGCCTCGGGCACCGCGGCGAGGCGCGCGGGGGGGATCTCCGTCCCGCAGTTCACGCACCGGCCGTAGCGTCCCTCGGCCAGCGCCTGACGGGCTTCGTCGATCCGCCGTTCCTCCTCCGCGAGGAAGAGCTCGGTCGTGACCTCGAGCTCGCGCTCGTGCGTCTCGGTCCCCTCGTCGCCGGGGTGGTTGGACAGGTGGCTGAGCTCCCCCGAGAGCCCTCCGTCGCTCTCGCGTCGCAGCGCCGCGCGCGTGCGCCGCAGCTCCCCGAGGCGCTCGTCGAGCGCCGTCTCGATGCTCTGTCGGTCAAGCTCCGCCATCCTGCCCTCCCTTGCTTCCCGGGACCCGGAAGTATGTCGTGTCCGAGCGCCCGCCGCCACCCCCGCCCCGAGGCGTCCGGGTCCGAGCTGTAGGCTGCCCGGCCGATGCCACCGGTCGCCGTCGTCTCCGACACCACGCACTACCTGCCCCGTCCGCTCGTCGAGGCCGCCGGCATCACCCTCGTCTCGCTCTACGTCAACTTCGACGGCACCCGCACCGAGCGCGAGGGCGCGATGACCGACTTCGACGGGTTCTACGACGAGCTGCGCGGTTCGACCGACCGCCTGCCGACCACCTCGCAGCCGTCGGTCGGAGACTTCGTGGCGGTTTACGAGCCGCTGCTGGCCGAGGGCCGCGACATCGTCTCGATTCACCTCTCCGAAGGCCTTTCGGGAACCTGCGCCTCGGCCCGTCAGGCTGTCGATGCGCTGACGCAGGAGGGCAAGGGCGGAGAGCGCGTGCGGGTCATCGACTCTGCCTCGGCGTGCGGCGGGTTCGGGATGATGGTGCTGGCCGCGGCCCGCTGCGCGGCCAGCGGAGCCGACGCCGATTCGGTGGCCGCCCACGCCCGCCGCGCGCGTGAGGAGAGCAAGATGTGGTTCGCCATCGACACGCTCGAGTACCTGAAGCGCGGCGGGCGCATCGGTGGCGTCAGCGCCTGGGTCGGCTCGACGCTCAAGATCAAGCCGATCCTCACCGTCGAGTCGGAGATCACCCCGGTCGAGCGCGTACGGACAAGCGCGCGCGCCTTCGAGCGCCTCGTCGACTACGCCCGCCAGCGCCACGCCTCCCGCGCCGACGCCTGGGTGGTCCAGCACATCCAGTCGCCCGACCAGGCCGAGCTTCTGATCGAGCGTTGCCGCGATATCTTCGAGCGCGAGCCGCTCTTCGTCTCCGAGGTCGGGCCGGTCATCGGCGCCCACATCGGGCCGGGACTGCTCGGCGTCGGTTCGCTGCCCGAGCGCTACCTGGTCTGAGCGGCCCGCGGCGGCGCGGGCCGTATGCCTAGCGGCGGAAGAGCCCGACCGCCGCGGCCACGCCGCCGCCGATCAGGAAGCCGGCGGCGACCGCTCCGATCACGACCGCGCGGCGGTTGCGCCGCAGCGGTGCGCGCCAGTCGCTGAGTTCGTTGACCTTGCCCTGGAGATCGACCAGCGAGTAGCGGAGCTCCTCCCGCGTGGCCTCGACGGAGGCGCGGATCTCCTCCGGAGTGCGGGCGCGCGGCGGCGATGTCATTAGTGCCTCACCTCCTCGATGGTCGCGCGAGTCTTACGGGCCTCTTCGATGGCTAGCTCCGGCGTGGGCGGCGTGCCGCGACGGAAGAAGCGCAGGGCGAGGAACCCCGAGACCGCACCGAGCACGAGCAGGAGCACGGTCGTGATGAAGAAACCGAGCCATATCCCGATGGCGATGTTGCCGCTGATCGCGTCGGCGATGAGCCAGGCGATGCCGTGCAGGAAGAAGATCAGGGCCAGAAAGGCGAAGACTCCGGCGACGGCGGCCGCGGCCGCACCTCCGCCGAGGCGCTTGGCCTTGACGGTGAGCTCGGCCTTGGCGAGCTCAACCTCCTCGCGGACCAGCAGCGACGCCTTCTGCGAGACCTCGCCGACGATGTCGCCGACGGACTTCTCCGCGTCGGTGGGAGGGCGGGGGCCGTCGCTGGTCACCGGTTGCCTCCGAGCGCGCCGAGTATCCGCGCGGCCACCAGGCCGGCGGCAAAGGCTCCGGCCACTAGCACCTCCGGGCGGGTCTCGATGAGCGTCTCGAGCCCGGCGGCGGCGGCACCGGCTCGGTCGGAGAGATCGGGCTCGGCGGTACTGGACTCGGCCTGCGGGCTGGCCTGCGTCTCGGCCCCGTAGCCGGCCGGAACCGCGACGGGGTCCGGCGAGGCCGCGGCCGAGCCGAAGGTCTCGGCGTCGGTGCGCTCGGCCGTGGCGCTCCCGCCGGGGGTGACGTCTTCCCGCGAAGCGCCCTCGGGAGCCGAGTCGTGCGGAGCGGCCGCGCCCGGACCCTCGGCGTCGACCCCGGCCGCGGCCGGATCGCCGGCGGACTGAGCCGCCTCGACGAACTCGTCCCTGGGAGCGGAGGAGGGCGCGGGGCTGTCGGCCTCGGCGGCCACCGGCTCGTCGCCGGCCGCGGGGGCGGCC
>CADCVU010000172.1 GCA_902806245.1 uncultured Solirubrobacterales bacterium | reverse complement strand
TTGACCGGCGACGGCGTCTCGGTGCGGTCGGTCTCGAACATCGGCACCTCGGACGCGGTCGGCAGCGCGTAGTCGACGAAGGAGCCGGTCACGAGCTGGCCCTCGTCGTCGTAGACGATCTGCTCGTAGAGCGCCTGACCGATCCCGTGGGTGACCCCGCCGTGGACCTGGCCATCGATCAGCATCGGGTTGATGGCCGGGCCGCAGTCGTCGACGGCGACCCAGCGCACTACCTCGACCTTGCCGGTCTCGGCATCGACGTCGACCACACAGGCGTGAGCGCCGAACGGAAAGACGAAGTTCTCCGGGTCGTAGAAGGATGTCTCCTCGAGGCCGGGCTCGATGTCGGTCGGTAGCTCCTGCGGCGGGATGTGCGCCGCCCCGGCGATCTCCGCCATGGTCATTGCCTTGTCGGGCGAGCCGCGGACCTGGAACCTCCCGTCCGCGAGCTCTATGTCCTCGGGGGCGGCCTCGAGCATCGCAGCACAGATGCGCTTGGCCTTCTCCTGGACCTTCAAGGCCGCGCGACCCACGGATTCGCCCCCCACCGCCAGCGAACGCGACCCGTAGGTCCCCCAGCCCATCGGGCCCTGATCGGTGTCGCCGTGCAGGACCTCGACGTTCGCCGGGTCGAGCCCGAGGCGGTCGGCGGCGATCTGGGCGAAGCCGGTGTCGTGTCCCTGGCCGTGCGGCGAGGTGCCGGTGTAGACCGTGGCCGAGCCGGCCGGATGCACGCGCACCACCGCCGACTCCCAGAACGCGGCCTGGAGGCCGACGCCCTGCGGCCCGACCGCCCGCGAGGGCGCGAGCCCGCAGACCTCGACGTAGGTCGACAGGCCGATGCCGCGATACACGCCCTTCTCGCGCAGCTCGGCCTGCTCTCGCCGAAAGGCGTCCATGTCGACGTGCTCGAGCAGCTTGTCGAGCGAGGCGTGGTAGTCGCCCGAGTCGTAGACGATCCCGAACGGGGTCTCGTAGGGGAACTGCTCCTTGGCGATGAAGTTGCGCCGCCGCACCTCGACCGGATCGAGCCCGACCTCATCGGCGAGCTGGTCCATCATCACCTCGACCATGTGCGTCTGCTCGGGCCGGCCGGCGCCGCGGACGGCGTCGGTGGCGAACTTGTTGGTGAACACCCCGACGAAGTCGAGCTTCATGTTCGGGATCGCGTAGCACCCGCCGGCGACCGGGAAGCCGAGCTCGGGGATGAACGGCGTGAGGATCTGGAAGTACGCGCCGAAGTCGCAGACGTGGCGGACCTTCCAGGCGGTGATCCTGCCCTCGCGGTCCGCGCCGAGGGTCACGTAGGCGATCTGGTCGCGGCCGTGGTGCGAGGTCGTCATGTGCTCGGAGCGGGTCTCGGTCCACTTGACCGGCCGACCCAGCCGCCGGGCCACGGCGAGCACAAGCGCCTCCTCGCCGTAGACCTGGAGCTTGGCTCCGAAGCCGCCGCCCACGTCGGGCGCGACCACGCGGATCTTGTCCTCGGCCATCCCCAGCATCCCCGAGAGGACGAAGCGAGCGATGTGAGGGATCTGCGTCGAGGAGTAGAGTGTCACCGCGTCGCCGCGCGGGTCGCCGATCGAGGAACGCGGCTCGATCGGGGCGCCGGCCGTGCGGTGGTTGACGATCCGTCGCTCGACGACAACCTCGGCGTCACGCAGTGCGCTCTCGGCGTCGCCGCCGGCGATCGACCATTCGTGTGACTGATTCGTGCCGAACTCGTCCCACACGAGCGAAGAGCCGTCCTCGAGCGCCTCCTCGGGGTCAACGACCGCCGGCAGCTGCTCGTACTCGATGATGACCTCCTCCGCAGCGTCGGCGACCGCGTAGCGATCGCTGCCGACCACCACCGCCACGGCATGGCCGACGTGCTTCACCTCCCCGCGCGCGAGCGGCCAGTGCTCCGGCGTCTTGATCTCGACGCCCGGCGGGCTCCAGACCATGGGGATCGGCCCCGCGAGGTCGCCGGCCAGGTCCTCGCCGGTGAGCACGGCGACCACGGACGGGTGCTCCTCGGCGCCGACCTTGTCGATCGACGTGATCCTGGCGTGGGCCTCGGGCGAACGCACGATCGCCGCGTGCAGTATCCCCGGTAGGGCCATGTCGTCGACGTAGTTGCCCTGCCCCTTGATCAGCGGCGGGTCCTCCTTGCGCCGAATGGCCTGGCCGACCCAGCCGTCGCCCCTCGTTCCGGGCGCCTGCGAGATGCTCATGCCGATACCTCCGCGCCACGGGCCGCCTGCGCCGCGCTCTGGATCGCCTTGACGATGTTCTGATAGCCCGTGCAGCGGCAGAGGTTGCCCTCGAGCGCGTGGCGGACGTCGGTCTCGGACGGGTCGGGATCGCGCTTCAGCAGGTCGACGCCGGCCATGATCATCCCGGGCGTGCAGTAGCCGCACTGAAGCCCGTGGTGCTCCCAGAAGGCCTCCTGCATCGGATGCAGGCCGCCGTCCGGACCGGACAGCCCCTCGACGGTCGTCACCTCGCCGCCGTCGGCCTGGACGGCGAGCACGGTGCAGCTCTTGACCGCCACTCCGTCGAGGTGGATCGTGCACGCGCCGCAGTTGGTCGTGTCGCAGCCGACGTGGGTCCCCGTCAGCCCGATGTCGTCGCGCAGCAGGTGGACCAGCAGCCTGCGCGGCTCGACCGCGCTCTCGTGGGCCTCGCCGTTGACGACGACTCGCACCGGCACTCTCTCGCTCATCTCACTCCCTCTCCGGGGCGGACGGTCCATACCCCTGCTCGACCTATTCCCAGGCCCGGGCGCGGGCAAGCGCCCGCCCGCGACCGGGCGCACCGGCGCCGTCGGCGGGAGGGGATGCGTGTCGTCGTGTAGAAGAACGGGACGCCGGATCGGCCTCCTCGCGCAGGTCTCGCGTTTCCTCTCCCGCATGTCTCCCCCGCGCACCAGCGACCTCGTCCACGCCGGTCACCGGCTCGTCTACGACGAGTACGGCGAAGGTCCGAGGGTCGTCGTGCTCCTGCACGGACTGCTGCTGTCGCGCCGCATGCAGGCGCCGGTGGCCGAGGCGCTCGCGCGGCGGGGCCACCGCGTGATCTGCCTCGACCTGCTCGGCCACGGCGCCTCGGACCGTCCGCGCGACATGTGGCGTTACTCGATGCCGCTGTTCGGAGAGCAGACGATCGCCCTGCTCGACCACCTCGGCGTCGATCGGGCGGTGATCGGTGGCACCTCGCTCGGGGCCAACGCCGCGCTCGAGGCCGCCGTGCGCGCTCCCGAGCGCGTTCGCGGCCTCGTGGTCGAGATGCCCGTGCTCGACAACGCGCTGCTCGGCTGCGCGCTGGCCTTCACGCCCCTGCTGGTCGGCCTCACCTTCGGCGAGCCGATCGCGCGGGTGGCCTCGTTCGGCGCCCGGCTCGTCCCCCGCGGGCTGTCGCGCCTCGCCGACATCCCCCTCGACGCCCTGCGCCAGGACCCCGCTCCCTCGGCCGCCGTCCTCCAGGGACTGTTCTTCGGGCGAATCGCCCCGCCACGCTCCGAGCGCCGCGACATCGTGGCGCCGGCGCTCGTGATCGGTCACACGCGCGATCCCATCCATCCCTTCTCGGACTCGGGGATGCTGGTCTCCGAGCTCGCTAACGGGCGTCTACTGCGAGCGAGCTCGCTGCTCGAGCTGCGCCTCGCGCCCGCGCGGCTGACGGCGGAGATCGGCGCGTTCGCGGAGGAGTGCTTCGCCTCCGAGCCGAAGCAGCGTCGCCGCGCCGGCGCCGGCCGTCGACCCGCCCGGGTGGGCGGTCAGCGCCGCTAGATTGAGGATCGGGTCAACCTCGCCGAGGCGAGTCTTTTCCCTCCCGCGCCGCTTAGCGACCCTTTAGAGCCCGGAGCCACCCTCACACCACCATGGCCAGTCGCAAGGACGAGAAGGCACGGCTTCGCCAGGAGCGTGAGGAGCGCGAGCGCACCGCCGCCGCCGGGGCCCGCCGCAAGCGGCTCGTCGGGTACGGCGCCGCGGGCGTGCTCGGGGTCGCCGCCCTCGTGGCGGTGGTCGTCGTCGCCCTCGCCGGCGGGAGCGGTGACTCCGGCGGCGGCGGCGGAGGCGGTGGGCAGGTGGCTGCGCCGATCGAGCCGGCGGACTTTCCCTCGAGCCCGATCCCGCCCCAGCGGATCACCGACCTGGCCCAGGCCACACGGGCGGCGGGCTGCACGGCACGGAGCTTCCGCAGCGAGGGCGATGACCACGTGCCGCAGAACGTCACCTACAAGTCGAATCCGCCGCACTCCGGCGACCACGATCAGATCCCGATCGAGGACGGCGTATACGCCGACGCTCCCCGAACCGAGAACGCCGTCCACGCCCTCGAGCACGGCCGGATACTCCTGGAGTACAAGCCCTCGGCCTCCGAGGAGACCAAGGGACAGCTGAAGTCGCTCTTCGACGAGGACCCGTACCACATGGTGATCCTGCCGAACGCGAGGATGCCGTTCGAGGTCGCGGCGGTCGCCTGGACCGAGGTGCTCGGCTGCCAGCGAGCCAACCCGCGGATCTTCGACGCGATCCGCGCCTTCAAGGAGCGCCACCGCGACCGGGCGCCGGAGTTCGTGCCCTAGCGGGGTGGTCTCTCCTCCCGGGGGAGAGACCGAGAAGGGCCGGGACTTGCAGAGGCGAAAGGGCGCAACAACCCCCGACCCGTCGTGTTGGAGACCGGAATGAGACGAACGATCCTCAGCATCCTCCTCGCCGCCTCGCTGATCGCCGTAGGCGCCGTCGCCGCCCCGGCGTTGTCGACGCAGAGCTACATCCCGGAGCCGGTCGACTTCGAGCTCGCGCCGGTCGGCGCGGCCGCGGGACAGGAATCCGGCGGCAGGGTCGTCTCGCGTCCTCTCGACCCGGCGCAGCGCTTCGACACCGTCGGCGTGCGCTGGACCCGAGGCGACGCCGAGACCGACATCGACGTGCGCGTGCGCTCCAAAGGCGGCACCTGGAGCGACTGGACCGAGGCTACGGCCGAGCCCGACCACGGACCCGATCCCGGCCGTGGCGAGCGCACGGCGGTGCGCGCCTCCGCGCCGGTGTGGACGGGCGGATCCGACGAGGTCCAGTACCGCAGCTCGGAGAGGCTCGGCGGGGTCAAGCTTGAGTTCAGCAACACCACCGGGACCGCTACGGCGGCCGACCGCGCCGAGACCGCCCTTCGCCGAGCCGCCAACAAGGGCGTGACCGGCGTCGCGAGCTTCTTCTCGGCGAGCGCCGCCGCGCCGTCCATGATCAGCCGCAGCGAATGGGGTGGCGACCGTTACTGCCGCCCGAGGAGCTCGCCCGACACCGGTTCGGTCAAGGCCGTGTTCGTCCACCACACGGCCGACGCCAACGGCTACTCGCGCTCCGAGGCCCTGTCGATGGTGCTCGGCATCTGCCGCTACCACCGCGACACCAACGGCTGGAGCGACATCGGCTACAACTTCCTCGTCGACAAGTACGGACGCCTCTACGAGGGCCGGGCCGGCGGCATCTCGCGGGCAGTCGTCGGCGCTCAGGCCCAGGGTTGGAACGCCCAGTCGACCGGTGTCGCCAACCTCGGCACCTACGAGTCAGGCGGTCAGACCACGGCCGCGCTGGGCGCCCTCGACCGGCTGATCACGTGGAAGCTCGACAACCACCGGACTCCCCGCGGCGGTCGCGTCACGCTGACCTCGGCCGGGGGTAGCTCCAACCGATACCCGGCGGGCAGCCGCGTGAGCTTCGACCGCATCTCGGGGCACCGCGACGGCAACCAGACGGCCTGCCCGGGTTCGGCCCTCTATCGCCAGATTCCGCGCCTGCGCACGGCCGTCGAGGGCGGGTCGAGCGACACGACCGCACCCGCGGCGCCCCGGAACCTGGGAGCCGTCAACGGTCTCGGCAGCGTCGCCCTGAACTGGTCGGACAACGGAGAGAGCGATCTCGCCGGCTACCGGGTCTACCGGCGGCAGGAGGGCGCCAGCTACCAGTCGATCGCCACGGTCCGCTCGAGCAGGTACACGGACACCTCCGTGCGCGGCGGCGAGACCTACTACTACCGGGTCAAGGCCTACGACTCGTCCGGCAACCACAGCGTCCGCTCCAACCTGGCCACCGGCAAGCCGACGACCGCCTTCGAGCAGATCGTCGACAACTCCGACACCTCGCGCTTCACCGCCTCGAGCAGCTGGAGGACCAGTAACCGCGTCAGCACCCGCTACGGCGCCGACTACCGACACGCCGCGCCCGTCAAGGCGAGCGATCCCGCGCGGTTCCAGCTGCGGGCGCCCCGCTCCGGCAGCTACGCGATCTACATCCGGCACCCGGCTCACCCCGACTACTCCTCGAGCGCGCCGATCCGCGTCGCCACGCGAGCCGGGACGAAGGAGACTCGCCTCGATCTGCGCGACAACGGCGGCAGGTGGGTCGGGCTCGGCACGTACTCGCTCGCGGCCGGCGAGGAGCCGAGCGTGCTCGTCTCGCGCTGGACCTCGGCTCCCGGCTCGCTGATCGCCGACGCGGTCCGGCTCGTCGAGCGCTGAGCCCACGCGGCGGTCGCTCGCCGCTTCCGTCGACCCGGAGTCGCGTGGCCATGCCCGACCTCGTCGTCTACGGAGCGAGCGGTTTCGGCCAGCAGGTCATGTTCTGGGTCGAGGACGCCGACGCCGCCCAGCCGCGCTTTCGCATCCTGGGCTTCGTGGACGACGACTCGGGCGCGCACGGCGATCAGCGGACGTCGTATCCCGTGCTCGGGGGGCGCGAGTGGCTCGAAGAGCGAGCGAGCTCCGAGCCGGTAGCCGTGGTCCTGGGCCTCGCCCGGCCTGAGATCAAACGCCGGATCGCCACGGCGCTCGCGGGCCTCGCGGCGGTGGAGTTTCCGGCCATCGTGCACCCCAGTGCGGTGGTCTCCCGCCACGCCACCGTAGGTCGCGGCGCGACGGTCGGACCGGGCAACGTCGCCTCGGTCAACGTGGAGATCGGGGAGTTCGCGACCGTCAACACCGCCTGCACGCTCGGCCACGACGCACGCATCGGGGCCTACGCGACGGTCCTCCCCGGCGTCAACGTGTCGGGGCACGTGAGCGTGGGTGAGAGCGTGAGCCTCGGCACCGGAGCGGCGATCACCCAGGGGGTAACGATCGGGCCGGGCGCGACGGTGGGCGCGGGCGCCACCGTGCTCGACGACCTCCCCGAGGGCTGCGTCGCCGTGGGGACACCGGCGCGCCCGCGCCCGCGGGACGGGCTGTAGAGCGGCTCTCCCCCGCTCAGCCCCCCGTCCGCCAACCGCCCGTCTCGCCCCGGTAGAGGCCCCGGCCGCTCACCAGCAACTCGACCGTGCGTACGAGGATCGTGAGGTCGAGCCGCAGCGAGCGGTGGTCGACGTACCAGACGTCGAGCTCTATGCGCTCGTGCCAAGGAAGCGCCGCGCGGCCGTTGATCTGGGCCCAGCCGGTGATCCCGGGGCGTACCTCGAGCCGGCGGCGCTGGCGTTCGGTGTAGCGATCGACCTGGACCTGGATCGTCGGACGCGGCCCGACGAGCGCCATCTCGCCCCGGACCACGTTGATCAGGTTGGGCAGCTCGTCGAGCGACAGCCGCCGCAGCACCGTGCCGACGCGCGTGATGCGGGGATCGCCCTCGTCGACCGCGAGCCCCGGCCCGATCCACTCGGCGCCCGAGACCATGGTGCGCAGCTTGAACAGCTCGAAGGGCTGGCCGTCGCGGCCGACGCGGCGCTGGCGATAGATCGCGGGACCTCCGCCCTCGAGCCGGATGGCCGCGACCGCCAGCGCAAGCAGCGGCCCGGTGGCCACCAGGGCCAGCGCGGCCAGCGCCCGGTCGAGCGTCGGGCTCATCGCGTTCCCTCGTCACGGTCCCAATGGTCCGGCGTTCCTTCGCGCAGGTGATCCCACAGGCCCGCGGCCAGCGCCGCGGTGACGAGCACGTAGTAGCGGGCGAGCCGTGCGGCGCGCACCGGGCGGCTCGGGCGGCCCGCGGCCCGCGCGGCGAGGGCGGGCGCGCCGGCCGCCGCGGCCAGCACGGCCAGCAGCCCGGCGAGGATCGCCGCGTACAGCC